>DASSTY010000218.1:0-4242 GCA_035707585.1 Gemmatimonadales bacterium | reverse complement strand
GTGTTCGGAACGATCGTGGCAGACAACGCGCCGAAGGTGGGCGGGTTCGGAGTGGGGCTCTCACTGCTCTTCATCATTCTGTTCGCGGGTCCGCTCACCGGAGGGTCGGCCAATCCGGCCCGCGCCTTCGGGCCGGCGCTGGTTTCCGGTGTCTGGACCGGGCATCTGGCGTATTGGATCGGCCCGGCGATCGGCGGGATTCTGGCGGGATTGTTCTGGGGCTACCTCCTGCTGGAGCGCACCAGAGCGGAAGCGGCCGCGTAGGATCGGCGATCAGCCATCGCGGCGAAATACCAGCGCAGCGTTGATGCCGCCGAATCCGAACGAATTGCTCAGCAGGTATTCGGGCGAGGCGGCCAGCCCCTCGCCGCGCAGATAGGAAAGATCGCAGGCCGGATCGGGCTCGCTCAGGTTCACCGTGGGTGGCAGCCACCCACGGTGGCTGGCCAGCGAGCAGATGGCGGCTTCGATTGCGCCGCTCGCGCCAAGCGCGTGGCCGTAGTACCCCTTGGTTCCGCTCAGCGCCGTCTGGTAGGCATGCTCGCCAAATACCTGCTTGATCGATCCGGTTTCGGTGGGATCGTTGAGCGGGGTGGACGAGCCGTGGGCGTTGATGTATCCGACCTCGTTCGGCTGGACGTGGGCGGTGGTGAGTGCCAGGGTCATCGCCCGCGCGGCCTGGCGTCCATCGGGCCGCGGCGCCGTCATGTGGTAGGCGTCGTTGGTAAAGCCGAACCCGCAGATCTCCGCGTAAATGCGGGCGCCTCGCGCCACCGCCCGGCTGCGCTCCTCCAGAACCAGGGTGGCGCCGCCCTCGCCCATTACGAATCCATCGCGGCCGCGATCAAACGGGCGTGACGCCGCGTCGGGCGAATCGTTCCGGGTCGACATCGCACGCAGAATGGCAAAGGCGCCGAAGGTAAGCGGCGCCAGGGGCGCCTCGGTTCCGCCGGCCAGCATCACGTCGGCTTCACCTCGTGCGATGGTACGGAATGCTTCGCCGATGGCGATCGTCCCCGACGCGCAGCTCATTCCGTTGGTGGCGTTGGGACCCTGACAGCCAAACTCGATTGCGATATTGCAGCTGGATGCGCCGGCAAACACGGTCAGTGCCAGTGCCGGGTCGACCGCGCGCACCCCGCCTTCCATGAACCGGAGATGCTGTTCTTCGGCATGGCTCACGCCGCCCAGCGCAGTGCCCATCATGACACCAAAGCGCTCGGGGTCCTCGCGCGCCGGATCGACGCCGCTGTCGGCCAGCGCCAGCCGGCTGGTGGCGATGGCGAACTGGGAAAACCGGTCCATGCGCCGAGCCCGCCGCTCTTCCAGATGGTCAGCAGGGTAGAAGTCCCGCACCTCCGCCGCGATGTGACTCTTGAACGGCGCGGGATCGAATCGCGAAATTTCGCGAACCGCGGAAGAGCGCTTCTGAAGTCCGCCCCACAACCCTTCGACGCCGATGCCGATCGGTGTGATCGGCCCGATTCCAGTTACCACCACCCGACGCTGCTTCATTGCTGCTCTCCCGCGCGCTCCACTGCCCGCCCGATTCCTGCCAGCGTCCGTGACGCGATCGCATGAATGAATACCGGCCCGATGATCCAGTTCGCCACCGGCCGGCCGATCAGCGGCCACTCGGGGCCGCCCCACTGATGCACTATGGAGACGTCGGTGGCCCGCCCCGCTGGCACGAAACGCCACACCACCTCCATGCCGCGGGTGATGCCGGCCACGTGCCGGTAATGCACCGCCGGTGCGGAGCGGTCGAGCCACATCTCCGACATCCACCAGGTGGGATATCGCAGCCGGCCAAAGGGACGCCACGCTGCCATCTCCACCACGCCGCCACTGTCACGCTGCTCATGGAACCGGACCCAGCGATAGTGCGACAGCAGCTCGGGCCATCGTTCGACGTCGGCGGCGGCCTGGAATACCTGGGCGACCGGCGCATTGACCCGGCGCTTGTCCACCGTCCGCATCAGCCGGCGCCTCGGCGCCATGCAGCTACCAGGCGAAATGGCGCGCGTCCACGGGCGCGGGCCGGCATGCCGGCCTCTGCGAGGAGGGCAGTCAGTTCAGTGGCGGTGTAGCCGCGGCGAATCGAGAGCAGGCCGTCGTGCCGGGTGGCGGGGTCGAATCGAAGCACCGCCGAACCGGTCCGGAACGCCAGCCGAGCCAGCGGGGAGCGGCGCAATTCGCTGATGACGACTCCCCGTCGTGCCAGCCGCTTGCAGGTTCGGAGCAGACCGACGGCGCTTTCCGGCGTCAGGTGGTGGAGCAGCTGACTCACCAGCACGAGATCGACACTGTGAGGCCGGAGCGGCGGCGTGCCGGCACAGGCCACCATCGTGGGCACGCCGGCAGTATGGGCCATCGAGGCCGCGACCCGATTGAGCTCCAATCCGACCGGCCGGATGATGATCCGGCGTCGTCCTGCCCAGCGGACCGCAAAGCGCGGGAGATCTCCCACGCCGGTGCCGAGGTCGAGCAGAGTCAATTCGGTGCCGGGGGGGACCGTGCCGATCAGATCGCGGAGTGCGGCGGCAATCAGCCAGGTATTGCCGAACCAGCGATTGGCGCGGGCGATGTTCCGGAGTGACGCGGCGGCGATGGCGGGATCGGCGGCCGGATCGTCCAGCAGTTCATGACCCAGCGGCGTAATGACGAGACTCATCTCACCCCAGCGTTCCGTAACCGCCGCGATAGTACAGCAGCGGCCGCCCCTCGTGAGTTGCGCCACCGGTCACCCGGCCTACGATGATGGTGTGATCTCCGGCCGGAAACTGGGCGTGCCGCTCGCATTCGATATGGGCGATGGCCCCGTCCAGCAGTACCAGCCCCTGTTCGCTCAACTGATAACCGACCCCGTCGAACCGATCGTCGTGTGGCGCGGCAAAGCGGCGGGAAAGTCCTTCCTGATCTTCGGCGAGGATGTTGATGGCGAAGGCCGGTGCGGAAAGCATCGCGCCGTGCAGCTCGGTCGGCTGCTCGATGCAGACCGACAGGAGCGGGGGCCGGAGCGAAACCGACGCGAGACTGTTGGCGGTCATGCCGATCGGACTGCCGTCATCCCGTTTGGTGGTAATGACCACCACGCCGGTGGTGAAGCGGCCCATCAGTTGACGGAAGAGAAATGGCTCGACCTCGGTCATGATCAGAATACCATCCGCGCAAGGAAGCCCGGATTGAGAACGGCGCCGGCCGGCACGAACCCGCCGGTCACGCCAATGAATGTGTCGGCCATTCCGGCCCGGCGGCCCAGCCGCTCCACCGCATGGTCGAACAGCGCCGGCCACTGCATGGCGTAGGAAACCATCCGCTCTACGACCCACTTGCCGGTGAACGCCCGGCGTCTGAGCTGCCGGTAACGTATCAGCGAGCGGGCAGTGACGGGCCCGTCGTGCCGGAGCGCACCGGTAATCACCGCCGCAGCGAGTTCGGCGCCGCGCAGGGCGGTGCCGATGCCCTCGCCGGTAAAGGGATCGAAGAACTCCGCGGCGTCGCCCACCAGCAGCACCCCATCTCCGATCACCCGCCGGGCATGCGCCGCGAAGGGGCCGGTAACCCGGAGCGGCGCCGCGAACGCCATCGCTTCGAGACGCCCGGCAATTTTGGGGAATCGTTCCAGTTGCTCGCGAAAGAATGATTCCCGGCGGCCGCGCGCCTGATGGGCCAGCGGTGCCGGCAGCACCAGGGCCACGTTGGTGACTCCACCGCCCAGTGGGTTGAGACCGGCATAGCCGCAGGAGGAGACATGCATTTCGGTCTGATTGCTCATCCCCGCGACGCCGGTGGCGTGGGCTACGAAGGCGAACCGGCGGAGCGGCTCATGGCGGACGGGGGCCAGGCGCCGCGCTACGACCGAACGGAGGCCATCGGCCCCGACTACGAGGCGGGAATGAATGGCATCCCAGCCGCCGCCGGTCCGAACACGCACCCCTTCGACCGCACCGCGGCGGCGGAGCAGTTCTTCTGCGGCGGTCCCTTCTCGTACCTCGACGCCGGCAGCTCTGGCGCAATCGAGGAGGACGGAGTCGAGCGTGCGCCGAGGCAGTGCCAGGCCAGTGGCGCGAAAGGGCCGTGGGCGGGCGCGATCGAACTGGCCCGCGAGCCGCGATCCGAACGCTGCTGTTACCGCTGTTCCCCGCAACGACATTCCGCCGGCCCGCTCCAGCGCCGGCATCACGCCGAGCCGATCCAGCAGCCGGACCGTTTCAGGGCTCATGTATTCGGAGCAGGTCT
>DASSTY010000217.1:0-2414 GCA_035707585.1 Gemmatimonadales bacterium | reverse complement strand
CGGGGCAGGCCGGGGCGCCGCAGATCGGCCTCCACCCGGTGACGAATTTTGGGGAGCGCTTCGCTGAACAGAAGCATCCGGGCGAACTTGGTGTCGTCCCGCACCTCCCGCCAGCGGGGGTGATAGCGATACTGCTTGCGGCCGCGGGCGTCGCGGCCGGTGGCCTGGATGTGTCCCCGCGGGTCGGGGCAGATCCACACTTCGGTGTAGGCCGGCGGAATCGCCAGCGCCTTGATCCGATCGAGGGTGGCCCGGTCGGTCACTCGCTTCCCATCCGGCCCGCTGTAGCTGAATCCGCTGCCGGCCCGGCGGCGGGTAATACCGGGGCTGGAATCGCTGACATAGCGTAGCCCCGCCGACCGGGCCGAGATCGCCGGGTCGGTGGCGACCTCGAGCCGGGACGCGCGCTTCCGCGTTCGCTTTGGCATGGCGCCAGGATATATCTGGCCGGCTCGGGCGATGGTGAGGATCGTCACTTCGCTATTAGATTCGCCGCAGTTCGGCACTCCCGATCCGAGGATGGCTTTCCATGATGCGTCAGGGCCTGCTCTGGCTTTCCGCGCAACCCAAGATCTTCAACTTCATTCGGGGCAATCCTTTGGCCCGCCGGTTCGCGTCCCGGTTCGTGGCTGGCGAATCGATTGCCGATGGAGTCGGCGCCGCGCAGGCGATGAGCCAGAAGGGGATTCGGGCCTCGCTCGACCTCCTGGGCGAAAGCGTCCACGCGGCGCCCGAAGCCGAAGCCGCCGCGGCCCAGTACGTCACCATGCTGGATGCCATGGCCCAGGCCGGGATCGAAGTGAACGTCTCGGTCAAGCTCACCCAGATGGGGCTCGATATCAGCCCCGACCTTTGCGAGCGCAACATGCGGCTGATCCTGGGCCGCGCCAGTGAGCTCAACGGCTTCGTTCGGCTCGACATGGAAGGCTCGGCCTACACCCAGCGCACCCTCGATTTCTTTACCGAACGACTGTTCCCCGATTACGGCTCCCACTGCGGAGTGGTCATCCAGGCGATGCTCCGCCGCTCCGAGCGCGACATCGACGACATGATCGGGCTCGGCGCCCGGGTGCGGCTCTGCAAGGGCGCCTACCTGGAACCGCCATCGGTGGCTTTTCCCGACAAGGCCGATGTCGATCGCAACTACATTCGCCTGCTCGAGCGGCTGCTGCTCAAGGGCAACTATCCCGGCATCGCCACCCACGACGAAGCGATCATCGCCCACGCCCGCCGCTTCGCCAAAATGGAAGACATCAGCACCGACCGGTTCGAGTTCCAGATGCTCTACGGGGTGCGGCGTGATCTTCAGCTGAAACTCCGCGAGGCCGGCTACAACATGCGGGTGTACATCCCCTTCGGAAATCAGTGGTATCCCTACCTGATGCGCCGGCTGGCGGAGCGACCGGCCAATATCGCCTTCATGCTGGGCAACCTCGTGAAGGAGTCGGTGCCGGGCCGGTGAGTGAGCTGACACTGGGCGGGTACATGGCCAAGCACGAACGCGCTGCCGCGTTCGGAGGCAGCGACGGCCAGGCCTACTCGGTCGCGATCTACGTCGATGATGAACCCGACAGCGAGGGCCGCTACGGCGCCGCGCTGCTGTTTGTGCGGTGGTCCCCCGCGGGCGATCGTCCGGTCGGCCATGTCGAAACACCGCCAATGGCATGGGGCCGCACGCCCGAGCAGGCAGAGGAGCGGCTCAAGGCGCTCTCGCTGTACGACGTGAAAGCGGCGCTCGACGAGGCGATCGCCAGCTCTCCGGGGGAGTGGTGACGCCGCCTCCTCCAACCCCCGGCACCGTGCTCGAACGCGACGGCGCGGTCTATCGGGTAGCGGTGGACGGCGGCGAGGTGCGGGCGGTGCTGCGGGGCAAGCTGAAGCAGGCGGCCCGCCCGGAGAACAAGGTGGTAGTGGGCGACCGCGTGGAGCTGGAGCCGGACGCCGGCGGCGGGCTCTGGGGCATCGTTGGCGTAAAGGAGCGCACTTCGCTCCTGGAGCGGCGGGTTCCCGGCGGCCGCGGAACCCGCGGGGTGGCCGCCAATATCGATCAGGTAGCCGTGGTCACCGCTACCCGCGACCCGGCGCCGGTGCCGCAGCTGATCGACCGCCTCCTGGTGCTGGCCGAAGCCAATGACCTCCCCACTGTGGTGGTCCTCAACAAGATCGACCTCGATCCCGGTGATGCGCTGGCGGAGCGAATGCGCCAGGCCGGCTATCCGGTATTTCTTACCTCGGCTCGCACCGGGAGCGGGGTGGAGGCGCTGCGGCAGCAGCTGGTTGGCCGGATATCGGTCGTTACCGGGCCGTCAGGCGCTGGAAAATCGAGTCTTGTCAATGTGATCGAGCCCGGGCTCAGTCTTCGCACCGGCGACATCAGTCAACGGATTCGCCGCGGCCGCCAAACCACCGTTTCC
>DASSTY010000216.1:0-3950 GCA_035707585.1 Gemmatimonadales bacterium | reverse complement strand
GCCGAGTCGCCGTCGGGTGCCAGATTCAGAAGCCAGCGCCAATAGCGCAGGGTGCCTTCCAATTCCAGCGCGTCGGCGTCGCTTCGATTGAGCGCCAGCGCCTGGGTGGCAAACCGGATTCCTTCGGGGAATCGTTCACCGTAAGCCGCCTTGTCGAAGACCCCGGCCAGCCGCCACCGTTTGTATGAAATCCACCCGCGCTGTACCAGTGGCGCTCCCCACCGGTGGTCGCGGTTCTGGGCGACGGCAAAGAGGGAATCGGCCTGGAGGAACGCGCCGTCGGCGGCTTTGGTATCGCCGGTCGCGGACAGCGTATCGGCATCGCGCAGTGCCTGTTCGCCGCGCTGGAACGCTTCCCATGCGGCGATGTCGCTGGTGCCGGCGCGGGCGCCGCGGAGCTGGACTTCCTGCCCCAGCTGCCGCCGCAGGAAGATCGACACCTCCTTGGCGATGTCGTCCTGCAGGGCGAAAAGTTCCTTCCGCGGGCGCTCGAGCTGCTTCGATGCGATCTCCGCTCCGGTCCGAGGATTCACCAGCGAGACGCTCACTCTCAGCAGGCTGTCGGACGCGGCGACGCTCCCTTCTACCAGCGTGCCGACATGGAGCGCCCGCGCGACGCTGTCGGGTGTCACCGCCGTCCCTTTGTACGGGAGCACGCCGTTCCGCGAAATCACGTGCAGGGCGCTGACATCGCTGAGTTCGTGGATCAGTGCTTCGGTGAGACCGTCGGCAAGATATCGTAGCTGGTGGTCGGGGCTCTGGTCGTCGAAGTACAGCACGGCGACCTGTCGCGGATCGGGGCCCGATGGCGCCGCCGGTCCGCGGTGGCGCGTGAACCACCACGCGCCGGCGCCGAGCACCGCCACTGCCGCGCCGGCGAGCGCGGCCACATGCCACCGGCGGAGCCGTCGTGCCGGCACGCTGGTTGTGACGGTGCGCTCGGTGCGCCGCCGCGTCGGGGTGGCCCCCGGGGTGTGCAGCGCGTGAGCGAACGCCTCGACGCTGGGGAACCGATCGGCCGGCACCTTTTCCAGCGCACAGAAGAGCGCATCTTCCACTTCGTCGGGCACCGCGCTTCGGACGATCCGAAGACTCGGCACCGCATCGAGCGAGTGGCGCGCCATGATCGACATCGCGGTAGGCCCGGTGAACGGGGGCTGCCCCGCCAGCATCTCGTACACCGTACACGCCAGACTGTACTGATCACTCTGCGGAGTTACGTCCCGGCTTCCAGCGGCCTGCTCGGGGCTCATGTAGGTCGGCGTGCCCACTGCCATCCCCGTCTGGGTGAGCTTTTCGCCGCCGGCCACCGTGACCGCGCGCGCCACGCCGAAGTCGGCGACGACCGCGTGGTCGCCCGACAGCAGGATGTTCTCCGGCTTGATGTCGCGGTGGATCACGCCCTGGGCGTGGGCGTGAGCCAGTGCCGCGGCCACCTGATCGGTGATGGCGAGCGCCTCGGTGACGGAGAGTTGCCGCACCCGTTCCAGCCGGTCGCGGAGCGACTCGCCCTTGATGTAGGGCATCACGTAGTAGAGCAGCCCGTCGGCCTCCCCCGAGTCGTACATCCCCATGATGTTGGGGTGGTCGAGCGAGCCGGCGAGAGTGACTTCGCGAAGGAACCGGTCGGCGCCAAGGGTGGCGCCCAGTTCGGGGAGGAGGACCTTGATCGCAACCTCACGATCGGCCTGTGCGTCGCGCGCCAGATACACCGTGGCCATGCCCCCGTGCCCCAGTTCGCGCACGAGCGCATACCTCCCGGCCAGCGCGGCCTGGAGGCGGTCGAAGGTACCTGCGGAGGCAGCGGCCTCAGCCATGCATACCTGGTGCGAAAGAAGGGGTTGGCGCGCGACTACGCACCATTCGCCATTATAGATAGAGCCCGGCAGGGAAGAAAGCCAGAGCCGGGCGTGCTGGCGGATTTGGCCCGCCGCCTTACCTTTTCAATGAGCCCTGCACCGCCGGAGTCCCCCTTGGATCTGCGCACACAACTGCAGCAGCAACTCGGGTCTGCCTACCAGCTCCAGCGGGAGCTCGGCGGCGGCGGAATGTCGCGGGTCTTCCTCGCCACCGAAGTCCGGCTCAACCGCGAGGTGGTCATCAAGCTGCTCTCGCCCGATCTGGCGCAGAGCATCAATGCCGAACGATTCGAACGCGAAATCCGGTTGGCGGCGTCCCTCCAGCAGGCCAACATCGTCCCGCTTCTGGCGGCCGGTGACGTTGACGGGCTTCCCTGGTTCACCATGCCGTATGTCGAAGGCGAATCGCTCCGCGCGCGACTCGCCCGCGGTCCGGTCAGCGTCACCGATTCGGTCGCGATCCTTCGTGATGTGAGCCGGGCGCTGGCCTACGCCCATGCCCGCGGCGTGGTGCACCGGGACATCAAGCCCGACAACGTGCTGCTCTCGGGCGGCACCGCCGTAGTCACCGATTTCGGGATCGCCAAGGCGATCAGCGCCGCGCGCCGTGACAGCGATGACTCAGCGGGCGCCACCCTGACCCAACTGGGCACCGCGATCGGCACGCCGGCATACATGGCCCCTGAGCAGGTAGCCGGCGATCCTGATGTCGACCACCGGGCCGATCTGTACTCCCTTGGCTGCATGGCGTTCGAGCTGCTCACCGGAACTCAGCCATTCGGCGGCCGGACCACCCAGAAGATCATGATGGCGCATCTGAGCGAGGCGGTTCCCGACGTTGGGTCAATCCGTCCCGACTGCCCGCCGGCGCTGGCCGACCTGGTGGAACGGCTGCTCCAGAAGGATCCCGCCGATCGCCCGCAGTCGGCTGCCGATGTGCTGGCGTCACTGGAAGCGGCCATCACCCCGACCGCGATCGGACCGGCCCTGGCGCCGCCCGGAGTGTGGTGGCGGGCGCTGCTGGTCTACCCGATTGCGGCGGTCGTGGTGGCGGTGGTCGTGCGGCTCGCGGTGTCGCTGATCGGGCTGCCCGACTGGGTCTTTCCGGGCGCGCTCATCATCATGGGGCTCGGGATTCCGGCACTCCTCCTCACCGCGTACATCCAGCATGTGGCTCGCCATGCGACCACGACGACTCCAACGCTCACTCCCGGCGGGAGCGTTCAGAGTCGTGCGCCGACCGGCACCGTTACATCGCTGGCGCTCAAGGCCAGTCCGCACATCACCTGGCGCCGGGTCCTTCGCGGCAGCGCGTACGCGGTCGGCGCCTTCGGCGTGGCGGTCGCTCTGTTCATGGGGTTGCGCGCCGCGGGCATCGGACCATGGGGGTCGCTCTTCGCGGCCGGCAAGTTGTCACTGGACGATCAGATCGTCGTAGCCGACCTGGCGGTGGCACCGGCCGACTCAGCGCTGGCGCCAATCGTGGGAGAGGCGGTACGTGCGGCGATCAGCCAGTCGCGTTCCGTGCGGGTCATGCCACCCGCCGATGTCGCCGGCGTGCTGCAGCAGATGAAGCGCCCGCATGATGTTCCCCTCGATCCGGCGACTGCCCGCGAAGTGGCGCTCCGGGCCGGCGCGCCTGCCGTGCTGGGCGGCCGCCTGGCGCGGGTGGGGACCGGCTACGCGATCAGTCTCGATCTGACCAGCGCGGAGGATGCAGCAACGCTCGCTTCCGTTCAGGGCACCGCCAACGGTCCCGGTGATCTGCTGGAAGTGGTGGATGATCTTACCCGGAAGCTCCGCGGGCGAATCGGTGAGTCGCTGCGCCAGGTTCAGCAGACCGTACCGCTGGCCCGCGCCACCACCGCCTCCATGCCGGCGCTCCGCAAGTACAGCGAGGCGGTCCAGGCCAATGACGTGGACCGAGACTACGATCGCGCCGTACGCGCGGCGCGCGAAGCGGTCGCGCTCGACAGCACCTTTGCACTGGCCTGGCGGAAGCTGGCGATTGCGCTCACCAACCAGCACGGCTCGGCGATCCAGATCGATTCCGCTCTGGCCAAGGCGGCGCAATACGCCGACCGGCTCCCC
>DASSTY010000215.1:0-6319 GCA_035707585.1 Gemmatimonadales bacterium | reverse complement strand
CAGCTGTTCGGGGACCGCACCCAGCTGCTCTGCCGCCGTCGTGAAGCGGTACTTGGTGAGATATTCTCGAAGCAGCCGGGGCATCCGGCCAAGGTGGCGATACTGACGAACGCGCTGGAGCAACGGCGCGGCGCTGATCTTGGGTTGGTCGGGATCGAGTTCCCAGACATGGAAGTACATCACCAGCGGAGCGGGACAGTGGAGATCCCAGTTGCGCACCGCGCGGCGCACCATCGCCTTGGGGAGCTGCCGGAGATAGTTGCCGCCGGCGATGGGAAGGTCAAACCCGAGAAAGCGCGCCGACGAGATCGGGAGCTCCCAGATGGTGTGATCGCCGGCGCGGTGGCTGTGGACCATCCGGCGCCAGGGATCGCCGGCAAAGCGGCGCAGAAATGGAGCGATGCTGGAGTCGTAGAGGTATCCTTCTTCGGCCAGCACCTCGAGCGCCCAGAGATCTTCCGGCCCGAACCAGCGATCGGCCACCCGGTAGCCCAGTACCCGGCGGCCGGCTGCGGCCTCGATCGATTCGCGGGAGCGGGCCAGGTCGTCGCGGAATTCGCCCGGCGTCATCTGGCGAATGTTCCGGTGATAGTATCCTTTGCTGGCAACCTCATGGCCCCGTTCGGCCACCGACCGGACCAGCTCCGGCATCTGGTCGGCGACCCAGCCGAGCACGAAGAAGGTGGCCCGCTGGCCGCATTCATCGAGCAGATCGAGCGTGGCGCGGGTGTTCCGCTCCAGCCGGCACTCGAATCGGTGCCACTGGCCACGCTGGATCAATCGGTTGAACGCGCCGACATGGAATAGTCTTCCAGCGCGACGGTAAGAACGTGACGCGGCAGCTCAGAAGTATCTGGCACTTGGCTCGCTCGGAGTGGGCGAGGTGATGCGCCGGCGGGTTGGGCGTGCCGCGTCGGCGACCTCCTCTGGAAATCGGACCCCGAGGGTGCAAGTCCGGGGCCAAGTCGTTGTGCTCCCATAAGCCGCCTAGATTCATGCGGAATCGAGAGTTGCGCGTGCTGATCGCGACCCGATCCGTAGTTGCTCCGGTCTCGATGTGGCGCTGTTGCCCGGGATCGTCGCACCGGTGCCGCGCTCCCCCGGATTGCCGCTGCGGCGGAACACCCCGCACAGGGTGCGACCGACCCTCAATAAGTGTAGACTCCGAGGCGGCTGGCCTGCCGGACCAGCCATCACATTTGATCGATTGGGAGGAGGCCGGGTGCGCCGCACACCATTTCGCCGCACCAAAATCGTCGCAACGCTGGGCCCCAGCTGGGAGGAACCGGAGCAGATGCGGGCCCTGCTCGACGCCGGCGTCAACGTGGTCCGGGTCAACGCCTCTCACGGCACCGCGGAAACCCGGGCTCGCTGGATCGGCGATCTGAAACAGGTGATCGAAAGCCGGATGGCGGAGTCGCCGGTCGCCGTGCTGCTGGATCTCCAGGGCCCCCGCATCCGGGTCGGCGCGCTGGAACAGCCGATTCATCTGGAACCTGGCGAGATCGTCACCTTTGCACCGGAAGAGGAACAGAAGGGCGACGAAATTCCCACCACCTACGCCGCCCTGGCCGATGACGTCAAGCCCGGTTCCCGAATTCTGCTGGACGACGGACTCCTCGCCGTCGAAGTGACCGAAGTGAAGGGCCGGCAGGTCATCGGGCAGGTCCAGTACGGGGGCGAACTCAAGTCCCACAAGGGAATCAACCTTCCCGGCATCGAAGTCAGTGCGCCGGCGATCAGCGAGAAGGATCGCGTCGATCTGACCCATGCCGTAGAGCTGGGCGTCGATTACATCGCCATCTCGTTCGTCCGTCGCCCGGAAGACATTCAGCAGGTGCGGGCGCTGGTGCCGCCGCACATCAAGCTGATCGCCAAGATCGAAAAGGACACCGCACTCACCCATATCCGCGGAATCCTCCGCGCCGCCGATGCGATCATGGTGGCGCGAGGCGACCTCGGCGTCGAGCTGCCGTTCGAAGAGGTGCCGCTGGCGCAGAAACGGCTGATCCGCGAAGCCAATCTTCACGGCAAGCCGGTCATCACGGCGACCCAGATGCTGGAATCGATGATCAGCGCCCCGCGGCCAACCCGGGCGGAAGCATCGGATGTCGCCAACGCCATTCTGGACGGTACCGACGCGGTGATGCTCTCGGCCGAAACGGCGGTGGGACGCTATCCGGTCGAGGCGGTCGAGGCGATGGTCCGAATCGCCCGCGAGCTGGAAAGCCACCGGCGCGGCCGGAGCGTCGCTTTCGATATAGCCGTCGGGCGCCGCCACGATGGCGTGGAGCGGCTGCGGCGCGAATCAGGACCGCATCATCCCACCCGCACCGAAGACGCCATCGCGGTAGCGGTCTGCGCCGCGGCGGAGCTGCTGAGCACTCCGGCGATCGTCTGCTTTACCGCCAGTGGATTCACCGCCCGCACCGTTGCGGCCTATCGGCCCACAGTACCGATCGTCGCGTTTACTCCCGAACCGGACGTCTGCCGGCAGCTGGCCATGGTGTGGGGAGTGGTGCCGGCGCTGGTAGATCATCTCCCCACCTATGAGGCGATGCTTCCGCTGGCGCGGCAGCAGCTGATCGAGCGGGGATTGGCGGAGAGCGGGGATCGCGTGGTGGTTACTGCCGGCGTTCCGTTCGACATGCCCGGCACCACCAACCTGCTCAAGGTTGAGACCGTCTAGCTCATGCGGCTCACCTTGCTTGGCACCGGCACGTCGTTCGGAGTTCCCCAGATCGGGTGCGACTGCGCAGTCTGCCGGTCGGCCGACCCGCGTGATCGCCGGACCCGCGCCGGTGCGCTGCTCGAAGCGAACGGCCGCCGAGTCCTGATCGACACGCCGCCGGAGCTGCGGCTGCAACTGATTGACGCGGGCGTGAGCAGTCTGGATGCCGTGATCTATACCCACGAGCATGCCGACCACGTCGCCGGGATCGACGACCTCCGGATGTTTTCAGTGCGGCAGCGCGCGCCGGTGCCGATTTACGGACCGCCCGAAACGCTGGAGCGGCTGCGAGCTGCTTATCCCTACATCTTTGATGACGAGAAGCCGTTCAAGGGCACGTCCAAACCGCAGCTCCGGCCCACGCCGCTCCAGCCGGGCGAGCGGGTAGAGATCGCCGGGATTCCGGTGCTGCCGCTGGCCTTCCAGCACGGTAACCTGCGGGTATTCGGATATCGCTTTGGCAACATCGCGTATCTCACCGATCTCAAGGCGCTGCCCGACGCCGAGCGGGCGGCACTTCAGGGGCTCGACCTGCTGGTGCTGAATGCGCTCTGGTGGCGGCCCCACCCGACCCACCTGAGCATTGCCGAAGCGGTACAAACCGCACTTGCATTGGGAGCCAGGCGGACGCTGCTGACCCACCTGACTCATGAAACGGGGCACGCCGAGCTGGCAGCCGCGCTGCCGCCCGGAATCGAGCCCGCCTACGATGGCCTGACGGTGGAGGTGACGTGATCACCCTGGCGTATGCACGGATGATTCAGGATCGGCTGGATGGAGAGCACGGCTTGCCGCGGACCCAGTTGACGGAACTGGCGCGGCGATTCGGCTCGGTGCAGTCGGAAGTGCGGCAGCGGCGGGAGGCAGGCGACTACGGGTTCTATGACCTGGTCAACCAGCCCGACAATCTGAAGCACATCGACAAGTTCGCGGAAGGTTTGGGGCAGGCGTACGATCACGTGCTGGTGCTGGGGATCGGCGGCTCCGCCCTGGGCACCAAGGCGCTGCTCAACGCGCTTCGTCCGCCGGCCTGGAACGAGCTCAATGACGAGCAGCGGGAGTTCTTCCCCCGGCTCACGGTGCTGGAAAATGTCGACCCATCCACTGTTCGCGCCGCACTCGAGCGGATCGACCCGCGCCGGGTGCTGGTCAATGTGGTAAGCAAGTCGGGCGGCACCGCCGAAACGATGGCGCAGTATCTGGTGGTACGGGCATGGCTGGAAGAGGCGCTGGGCGAGGCCGCGGCCGGTCACCTGGTGTTTACGACCGACCCCGCCAAGGGGGCGCTCCGCGAAATCGCCGCGCGCGAGCGGATCGCCACGCTGGATGTTCCTCCCGGGGTCGGGGGGCGCTACAGCGTTCTCTCGCCGGTGGGACTGCTGCCGGCGGCGCTGGTGGGGATCGACATCGACGCGCTGCTGCGAGGCGCTGCCCGCGCGGTGGACGCCGCCCGGGAAGACGATCTGCTCCACAATCCGGCGGCGCTCTACAGTGCGCTGCTCTGGGCTGCCGACACGACCCGCGGCGCGCGAATCCATGTGGTGATGCCCTACGCCGACCGCCTGCGCGAATTCGCCGAGTGGTACCGCCAGCTCTGGGCCGAAAGTCTGGGCAAGCGCGTCGATCGTCGCGGGGAGCCGGTCAACGTCGGACCGACTCCCGTTGCAGCGGTGGGGGCGACCGACCAGCACTCCCAGGTCCAGCTCTTCATGGAAGGGCCGTACGATAAGGTGATCACCTTCATTGCGGCCGACGAGCAAGGGCCCGATGTCCCGATCCCCTCGCTTCCCGATCTGCCGGACGAGCTCAGCTACCTGCCTGGCCACACACTCGGTGAGCTGCTGGCGGCGGAGTGCCAGGCGACCTCGGCTGCGCTGGCGCGAATGGGGCGGATGAACTGCACCCTGCGGCTGCCCGACCTTTCCACTGAGAGCATCGGGGAACTCCTGATGTTCTATCAGATCGCCACCGGATATGCCGGTGTGTGGTATGGGATCGATCCGTTCAACCAGCCTGGTGTCGAGTTGGGCAAGCGTCTCACCTTCGCAGCGATGGGGCGCCCCGGCTACGAGAAGGACCGGGCGGAGCCCGCGCCAACCGGCGATATCGCATGATGGCAATTGCTTTTGACGCCCTGCGAGCGACGCCGTAGATTCCGGGTCCGGGGCGTCCCCGACATGAACCCAGACGAGGACCTTACCGCATGGCAGATGTAACCCAGCAGACGGTTGATTTATATGGCGGTGCCGTTGTTCGGATTCCGGGCGGCGTCGAGGTGCGCGACGCAGCGAAGCTGAAGTCGGAAGCGACCGATCAGGTCGTATGGCGCGCGGTGTTCGGCACCGGCGACGAGCGGGAGGCGGCGCGTTGGCTGCTCTGGGAACTCGGCCAGGTTACCGGCGCGCGGCCGGCGTCGATCAACGATCTCTATCTGGCCCGCGGCCGCGGCGAATGCGGCGGCTTTACGGTGCCGGCTATGAATGTCCGGATGATGGCCTAC
Source organism: Gemmatimonadales bacterium (assembly GCA_035707585.1). Lineage (GTDB taxonomy): Bacteria > Gemmatimonadota > Gemmatimonadetes > Gemmatimonadales > GWC2-71-9 > DASSTY01. Next base: position 1,088 of record DASSTY010000215.1, on the reverse strand, counting down.
GACACCGCCCGCGCGGTGTTCCGGGCGGCACGGGCCGGCAAGGCGGGCGCCATCATTCTGGAGATCGCCCGATCCGAAATCGCCTACACCGATCAGCGCCCTGCCGAATATGTCTCGGTGATGATCGGCGCTGCGCTGCGTGAAGGCTACACGCTTCCGCTTTTCATCCAGGGCGACCACTCGCAGGTCAACGCCAAGAAATACGCCGCCGACCCCGATGCCGAGGTTGGCGAAGTCAAGAAGCTGATCGGCGAAGAAATCGGCGCCGGCTTCTACAACATCGACGTCGACACGTCCACCCTGGTGGATCTCTCGCACGCTACCCTGGCCGAGCAGCAGCGCGCCAACTACGAGCGTTGCGCCGAATTCACCGCGTTCATTCGCGGGCAGGAGCCGGCCGGCTTTACCGTCTCGGTGGGCGGTGAAATCGGCGAAGTCGGGATGAAGAACAGCACCGTCGAAGAGCTCCGCGCATTCATGGAAGGGTACAACTCGACGCTGGCCCGGCTGGGCGATTACGTCGGGCTCAGCAAGATCTCGGTGCAGACCGGTACCTCGCACGGCGGGGTGGTGCTGCCCGATGGCACGATCGCCGACGTCAAGCTCGACCTCCAGGCGCTGGCTGCACTCTCCCGGGTGGCCCGCGATGAGTACGGTCTGGCCGGTGCCGTGCAGCATGGCGCGAGCACGCTGCCCGCCAGCGCGTTCGGGAATTTCCCGCGGGTGGAGGCCTGCGAAATCCACCTGGCCACCAACTTCCAGAATATCGTGTTCGATCATCCGCGGCTGCCGGCCGATCTGCGAGAGCGGGTCATCGCATGGCTGCATGAGAACACCGCCGGCGAGCGGAAGCCCAGCGACACCGAAGAGCAGTTCGTCTACAAGACCCGCAAGAAGGCTATCGGGCCGTTCAAGCGCGAGTTCTGGTCGCTGCCGCAGGACGTCCGCGATGCAATCGCGGCCGATCTGGAGGCGACCTACGTTTTTCTGTTCGAGCAGCTCAACGTCAATGGCACCGCCGATCTGGTGCACCGGTTCATCCAGGCTCCGATGCAGCACCACGCGGCGCTCAAGCCCGTGCTGGTCGC
>DASSTY010000214.1:0-11053 GCA_035707585.1 Gemmatimonadales bacterium | reverse complement strand
ACCCAGGTCGCCTTTGCCAGCGGTTTTGCCAGTCTGCGGCGATTCAACGACGCCTTCCGCCGCCGCTACGGGATGCCACCCTCGCATCTGCGCCGCGCGGCCCGCACGCCCGGCGCAAATCCCGGCGACCAACTGATCCTCCAGCTCGGCTACCGGCCGCCGTTCGACTGGGACGGACTGCTCCAGTTTCTGGCACCTCGCGCCCTCCGCGGCGTCGAAATCATCGCCGACTCGAGCTACGCCCGCACGGTAGCGCTCGGCGGCGCCACCGGCACGATCGCCGTTCGGCACGCGCCCGAGCGCCGCGCCCTGATGCTGGAACTGAGCCACTCGCTCCTCCCGGTGCTGCCGGCTCTGCTGGACCGGGTTCGAAATCTCTTCGACCTTACCGCCCGGCCCGATCTGATCAACCAGCGATTCGGCGCCGATCCACTGCTGGCCCCGCTGGCCGCTGCCAATCCCGGACTGCGGGTGCCGGGCGCGTTCGACTGTTTTGAAATCGCCATGCGCGCCATCCTGGGGCAGCAGGTGACGGTGAAAGGCGCCAGCACGCTGGCCGCACGGGTGGTGGAATCATTCGGCCAGCCGATCGAAACAGACCGACCGGGACTCACCCGCCTGGCGCCCACCGCCGAGCGACTCGCCGCCGCACCGGTGGACGGGGTCGCTTCACTTGGCATCGTGCGCACCCGCGCTGTGAGCGTCGTCACACTCGCGCGGGAAATTTCCGGCGGACGTCTCCACCTGCAACCCGGCGTTGATCCCGCCGCAACGGTGCGACGGCTGACCGAAATCCCCGGAATCGGACCGTGGACCGCACACTACATCGCGATGCGAGTGCTCCGCTGGCCCGATGCGTTCCCCCGGGAGGACAAGGTGCTGCGCGATGCGCTGGGAGGGATTTCGGCGCGCGAGGCGGAGCGGCAGGCGGAGGCGTGGCGCCCCTGGCGGAGCTACGCGGCGCTTCATCTGTGGCGGACTCAGTAGCGAGTGTCGCGCAAAGCGCTCAGATTTGTTAAGCTGTTTCCATGGCTCCTCTGCGCCCCGACGGCCCGCCCGACAACTCCGAGATGGACCGGCTGCGGCTGGCAGCGATCGTAGAATCTTCCGACGACGCGATCATCAGCAAGGACCTCGACGGCACCCTCCGCTCCTGGAATCCCGCCGCCGAGCGGATCTTCGGTTACAACGCCGATGAGATGATCGGCGCCACCATCTTCAAGCTGATTCCGCCCGAACTCCACGAAGAAGAACGCGGCATTCTGCGGCGCATCGCCGCCGGCGAACACATCGCCCATTTCGAAACGGACCGGGTGCGCAAGGACGGCCGCCGGATCCGTGTGTCGCTTACCCTCTCGCCCTTGCGCGACTCGGCGGGCCACCTGATCGGCGCGTCGTCCATCAAGCGCGACGTTACCGCGCAGCGCAACCTCGAGACCCAGCTGAACCGCGCTCAGCGGATGGAAACCGTGGGCCGCCTGGCGGGGGGAATCGCGCACGACTTCAACAATCTGCTCACGATCATCGGCGGTCTTACCGCGCTCACCCTCCGCCGTCTCCCCGAAGCCAGCGTGGAACGGCGCAACCTCGATGAGGTGGCGAAGGCAACCGAACGCGCCTCGGCGCTGACCGAGCAGCTGCTCACCTTTGGCCGGCGGCACATCGCGCAGGCGGAGGTGGTGGTTCCCAATGTGGCGGTGCAGGAGATGGAGACCCTGCTGCGGCGGCTGGTGGGCGAGCACGTTACGCTCCATACCCGGCTGCCGGCCGGCGTGGGCCAGGTGCGGGTCAACCGCGTCCAGTTGGAACAGGTGGTGATGAACCTGGTGCTCAACGCGCGCGATGCCATGCCTGAAGGCGGCGACCTCACGATCGCAACCGAGAACGCGCAGGCGAGCAGCGCCTTTTCGCAGGAGCAGCTCCGCCTCGAACCCGGCGAATACGTGGTGATTTCGGTGAGTGACACCGGCGTTGGGATGGATGCGGTGACGCAGGCAAGCATCTTCGAGCCGTTCTTCACCACCAAGCCGCCGGGGGAGGGCACCGGGCTGGGGCTCGCCACCGTCTACGCCATCGTGCAGCAGGCGGGAGGCGCGATCTACGTCTACAGCGAACCGGCTCACGGTTCGGTCTTCAAGGTGTATCTGCCGCGGGTAGACGCGGTCAAACCGGCATCCGACGCCGCCGGTTCGCTGGTGGGAGCCAGCGCGCCGGCCGGTCCCCGCCAGACTGTCTTGTTAGTGGAAGACGAACCCGCGCTGCGGGCATTCGTGGGGCAGGTGCTGGAGTCGGGCGGCTACGAGGTGATTCCCACCGGCAACGGCGATGAAGCGCTGGCCGCCGTCGTGGGCCGCTCGGTGTCGCTGCTGCTCACCGACGTCGTCATGCCGGGCATGAGCGGCCGCGCGCTGGCCGAGCGGCTCACCGCGCTTCAGCCGGGGGTGCCGGTGCTGTTCATGTCGGGCTATACCGACGACATGGTGCTCCGCACCGGCGTCATCGCCGAAGGCGATGCCTTCATTCAGAAGCCGTTCTCACCCGACCAGCTGCTCGACCGGGTTCACACCCTTCTGCACAAGCCGAGCAACGCACGGAGCTCCTGCCCGTAGTCTCGCCGCCGCCCGCCGTTACACATCCAGATTGCTGACGTACTGGGCGTTCCGCTCGATGAACTGGCGGCGCGGCTCGACTTCGTCTCCCATCAGCTCATCGAACAGCTTGGAGGCCTCGACGGCATCGTCCATGGTGACCCGCAGAATCGTCCGCCGCGCCGGATCCATCGTGGTGTTCCAGAGCTGGTCGGGGTTCATCTCGCCGAGACCCTTGTAGCGCTGCACCGCCACGTTGCCCTTGCCCTCCGGCCCGCTCAGCCGCCTGGTGTATTCGTCGCGCTCCGCCTCGGTGTAGGCGTAGAACTCTTCCTTGCCCCGGGCCACCCGGTAGAGCGGCGGCTGCGCGATGTAGACGTATCCGGCTTCGATCAGCTCCTGCATCTGCCGGAAGAAGAAGGTCAGCAGCAGGGTCCGGATGTGGGCGCCGTCGACGTCGGCGTCGGTCATCAGGATCACCTTGTGGTAGCGGGCGTCGTCCAGCTTGAAATCTTCCTTGACGCCGGTGCCCACCGCCGTGATGATCGAGCGGATTTCCTCGTTGCTCAGAATCTTGTCGATCCGGGCCTTCTCGACGTTGAGAATCTTGCCGCGCAGCGGAAGAATGGCCTGGAACGACCGGTCGCGCCCCTGCTTGGCGCTGCCGCCGGCGGAATCGCCCTCGACCAGGTAGATCTCGCAGAGCGACGGATCGTTGAGCGAGCAGTCGGCCAGCTTGCCGGGAAGCACCGCGCCTTCCAGTCCCGACTTCTTCCGCACCAGATCGCGCGCCTTCCGCGCCGCTTCGCGGGCCCGCGCGGCGCTGACCGCCTTGTCGATGATCACCCGCGACACCGACGGATGTTCGTCGAGGAAATTGCCGAGGTGTTCGTTCACCACGGTCTTGACGATGCCTTCGACCTCGCTGTTGCCCAGCTTGGTCTTGGTCTGCCCTTCGAACTGCGGCTCGCGAACCTTGACGTGGAGGACGCAGGTGAGCCCCTCGCGGATGTCATCGCCGCTCAGGGTGAAGTCGGCCTTCTTGAGCGCGTTCCCCTTCTTGGCGATGTCGTTGATCGTGCGGGTCAGCGCCGAGCGGAAGCCGGTCAGGTGCGTGCCGCCTTCGTGCGTGTTGATGTTGTTCACGAAGGTGAAGGTGTTCTCGTTGTACCCGTCCTCGTACTGCAGCGCCAGGTCCACTTCGACGTCGTCCTTGGTGGCGCTGAAGTGAATCGGCTTGGGATGCAGCGGCTTCTTGTTGCGGTTGAGCCACTCCACGAACTGGATCAGCCCGCCCTTGGCAAAGAAGGTTTCCTGCTTGACCGGATCCTGCCGCTCGTCCCGCAGGGTGATGGAGATGCCGCCGTTGAGGAACGCCAGCTGGCGGAGCCGGTCGGCCAGGATGCTGTAGTTATAGGTAAGGACGGTGAAGATCTCGGGATCGGGCTTGAACGTCACCGTGGTGCCGGTGCCGCGAGTCTTGCCCAGCACGGTGAGCTTCTGAATGGTGCGCCCGCGAACGAACGACATCTGGTGCCGCTGTCCGTCGCGGTCTACCAGCACGGTGAGCTTCTCGGAGAGCGCATTCACCACCGACACACCGACGCCATGCAGCCCGCCCGACACCTTGTAGCTGTTCTTGTCGAACTTGCCGCCGGCGTGCAGCATGGTGAGCGCAATCTCGACGCCCGGCTTCTTCTCCACCGGGTGGATGTCGACCGGAATTCCGCGGCCGTTGTCGGTAACGGTGATGGAATCGTCGGGATGAATCGTGACGGTGATGGTATCGCAGAAGCCGGCCAGCGCTTCGTCGATCGCGTTGTCCACCACCTCGTACACCAGGTGATGAAGCCCGTTTTCACTGGTGGACCCGATGTACATGCCGGGCCGTTTACGGACCGCTTCCAGTCCCTTGAGTACGGTAATGGAATCGGCCTGGTATCCGGTTTTCACGGCTGGACTCATCTCTGACTCGTCTCTCTCTGTCATACGGTTATGACCGGGGCGGCCCCAGCGGCCCCGGTATCCAGCGAATTTCCCTGATCCGCCCGGTGCGTCCCTGATTGATCCGCGCCAGAATCGAGGGCGTCATCATGCCGAGCTCGGTGGCCCACGGCGCGGTGGCGACATGGACCCGAAGCACCCCGTCGGCCGAGACCGACTGGGGGGCGGTAACCGCGGCGATCTGAGGGCCTACCAGCTCGGCCCATTCCTCCAGCACGCCGGCCTGCTGCAGCCGCTTGGAAAAGCCCGACTGCCGGAGATAGCTGGCGAGTGCATCGGCCAGGGTAACCGGCTGGCGCTTCTGGTCCATCGTCACTCGCTCCCGCCGAGGCGCCGAGGCGCCCCGAATAAACACCGACAATCGCCTCCGGGTTCCCTCACCGCTCGATCACGCCCCGGCAAACGGTCCAGACCGGGACCGCCAGTGATGGCGGCAGCTCGTCGCGCCGTGGCGCGGTCAGCACCGTCTGTCTGCTCGGCGAGAGCAGTCGCTCCGCCAGGCGCTCCTGCCGGTTGCGATCCAGTTCGGCAAAGACGTCGTCCAGCAGCAGCGCCGGCTCGGTGCCGCGGCTTTGGCGCAGCGTGGCGATCTCGATCAGCTTGAGCGCCACCGCGGCGCTTCGCTGCTGGCCGGTCGAACCGAATTCGCGCACCGCGCGCCCGGCGATCAGGAGCCGGAGATCATCGCGGTGCGGCCCCACCGTGGTCATGCCGCGGCTGCGATCGCGCTGGGCGGCGGCTTCCAGCGCCGCGGGCCAGGCCGATGGGTCGGCCAGGTCGGCGTGGCCGTGATACCGCAGTTCGGCATCGGTCGTGTCGCCCAGCCACGAGAGCTCTTCGGCAAACTGGCTCGAGGCCCGCTCCAGCCACGCCAGTCGCGCCGCCACGATCTGAGCGCCGGCGGTGGCGAGCGGCCGGTCGAACATTGCCGCCAGGTCGGGCCGGTCCTGCCGCAGGCCACTGTTCCGCTGGGCCAGCGCCGCACGGTACCGACTGAGCGACGTGAGATAGCGATGATCTGCCAGCGACAGCATCCGATCGAGATAATGGCGCCGCTCAGTAGCGGGTCCGCCGGCCAGCGCCACATCGGACGGCAGGAACGCCACCGCCATCCAGATTCCAACCGCATCGGTAAGCCGGCGCTGTTCCTCGCCGTCCACGGTAATCCGCTTGCGGCGCGCCCCCGACGAAACCGTGGTGGTGAGCGCGGTGGAGCGATCGTCCAGCTCTACCGTCGCTTTGACCTGGAAACCGGGGCCGCCGAAGCCGATCACTTCCGCGTCGCTGGCACCGCGCAGCGAGCGAAACAGCACCGGGTAGTAGATCGCCTCGAGCAGATTGGTCTTGCCCTGGCCGTTGGCGCCGAGCAGCGCCACGCCCGCCGCCGGCAGCTCGCACTCGACGTCAGCCAGGTTCCGGAATCCGCGCGCAACCAGCCGCGTGAGCCGCACTAGCGCAGGGCGACCTTGCGAACCGCCGTGTCGCCGCGCGCGCCGGTCAGGTCGGTGGCGTAGAACCAGACCGAGAGGGTGTCGCCCGGCGCGCCTTCGAAGGTGACCGCCGCGGAGAACGACACCTCGATCCGCTGATTGTTGACGATGACCGATGGCGCGAACACCAGTCCCGGGTTGTGCACTTCGATGTAGATCGAATCGATCCGGTCTTCATCGTGCACCCGCCCGGCGATGTTGAGGGTAGTACCGGGATCGACCGAGGTATCGGCCGCGGGCGCCTCGATGAACGCCCGGGGGCCCTGTTGATCGGTGCCGCCGGTACCCTCGGGCCCGAAGGTGAGCCGCTGGCGCTCGCTGCATCCGCTCAGGAGCCCAAGGCCGATGAGCAGGGCGCCAATCCCTCTGTATCGCATCGTCTAAAAATAGCCGGGTGGACCCCGGAATTGGAGCCGCCGAGGGTGCCCTAGCGGCCCTGGAAATTGGGTGGCCGCTTGGCCAGAAAGGCGCCGGTTCCTTCTCGCATGTCCTCGGTGGACGAGAGCAGTCCGAAGTGGTTGGCCTCCAGCAGCAGCGCGTCGTCCAGGTTCATTTCCAGCGCCGCGTCGACCGCCTCGAGCACGATCCGCACCGCCAGCGGACCGTTCGCGAGGATCGTCCGCATCATCGCTTCGGACTCGGGAATGAGCTGGTCGGCCGCCACCACCCGGTTGACCAGTCCGATGCGCCACGCCTCCTGGGCATCGATCATCGCGCCGGTCAGCAGCAGTTCCAGGGCGCGCCCCCGGCCCACCAGCCGGGGCAGCCGCACGGTGCCGCCGTAGCCCGGCCCGATGCCGAGCTTCACTTCGGGCTGGCCAAAGCGGGCCGACTCCGAGGCGATCCGGATGTGACAGGCCATCGCCAGCTCGCAGCCGCCGCCCAGAGCGAAGCCGTTGATCGCCGCGATCACCGGTTTGCCGCACCGTTCCAGCCGCCGCATCATCCCCTGGCCAGCGAGTGAGCGGGCCTTTCCTTCGGCGGGGTTCTGCGCGGCGATTTCGCCGATATCGGCGCCGGCGACGAACGCCTTGGGCCCGGCACCGGTCACGATCACCCCGCGAATCGCGTCGTCGTCGATGATCTGGGTGACCGCCGCATCGAGCTCGGCGATCACCGTGGCGTTGAGGGCGTTGAGCTTGTCGGGACGGTTCACGGTAACCCGCGCGATCCCGTCGGCGAGGTCGAACAGCAGGGTCGAGTATGGCATGGTTGAGAAGATAATCCCCCCGGGGCATCTTCCGTCCATCATGCCCGCCATCCTCGCGCTGGATCAGGGAACCACCGGCACCACCGCTCTCGTGGTGGATCAGGACGGGAGCGTCCTGGGCCGCGGCTACCGCGAAATCACCCAGCATTATCCTGAACCGGGATTGGTGGAGCACGACGCCGAGGAGATACTGGAGTCGGCCGTGAGCGCGATGCGGGAGGCGGTCGCTGCCGCCGGCGTACAGCCGCAGGCGCTGGGCATCACCAATCAGCGCGAAACCGTCGTGGTGTGGGACCGGAGCACCCTGCACGCGGTGGGGCCCGCCATCGTGTGGCAGGATCGTCGCACCAGCGAGCGCTGCCGGCAGCTTCGCGAGCAGGGATGCGAGCCGCTCATCCGGGAGCGCACCGGGCTGGTGCTCGATCCCTATTTCTCCGCCACCAAACTCGAGTGGATTCTGGAGAACACGCCCGGCTATCTGCCGCACACGGGGCCGCTCGCCTTCGGCACAGTCGAGAGCTGGCTGGTGGCGCGGCTTACCGGCGGCTGTCACGTCACCGATCACACCAACGCCTCGCGCACGCTGCTGTACAATCTGGCCACGCGCGACTGGGACGCCGAGCTCCTGGAACTCTTTGGAATTCCGATGGAGGTGATGCCCCGGATCGTTCCATCCAGCGGCATCGTCGAGGAAACCGATCCCGATCTGCTGGGCTTCTCGATTCCGATTGCCGGGCTGGCGGGCGATCAGCAGGCGGCGCTCTTCGGTCAGGGGTGCGTTGCGCCGGGGCTCGCCAAGAACACCTACGGCACCGGGGCGTTTCTGCTGAGTTATCTGGGAGAAACGCCGCCGCCGGAGCCGATCCCGGGGATCCTCACCACCGCCGCCTGCGGCCCGCGCGGCGAGCCGGCGCTGGCGCTGGAAGGAAGTCTCTTCATTGCCGGCGCCGCGATTCAGTGGCTGCGCGATGGATTGGGAATCATCGCCGCGGCCGGCGAAACCGAGCGGCTGGCCCGCAGCGTGGCCGACACCGCCGGCGTTACCTTTGTGCCGGCGTTCACCGGGCTCGGCACTCCGCACTGGGAGCCCGAAGCGCGGGGGACCATTACCGGGCTCACTCGCGGCACCACCAGGGCGCACCTGGTGCGCGCCGCGCTCGAATCGATGGCGTTCGGGACGATGGATCTGGTAAACGCGATGGAACCCGCCGCGCCGATCGAGCTGCTGCGGGTTGACGGCGGCGCCTCCGCCAACGACTGGCTGCTGCAGTCCCAGGCCGATCTGCTGGGGCGGCCGGTGGAGCGGCCCGATCAGATCGAGACCACCGCGCTCGGTGCCGCCGCGCTGGCCGGGATCGCCACCGGCGTCTGGTCGTCGCTCGATGAATTTCTCGCCAGCCGCCGCTTCGTCCGGTTCGACCCCGGCCTCGACGAAGCAGAACGGGGCGTTCGCAAATCTGAATGGGATCGCGCGGTCCGCGCCGCCCTGGCGTGGGCCCGCGGGTAGATCCCGGAACCGAGGTATCGGCAGGATGCAGCAGGCAGGACGTAAAGGTCGCGCGTGGATGGTGCTGGCGCCGGGAGTGGTGTTGATCGGCGCGCTCATTCTGGGATTGACTCGCCAGGCGCGCCACCAGGCCGCGGCCACTGTTCCACCGCGGAGTCAGGCCGCCGCGGTCGCTCCACCCGACATCAGCGGACTCACCCCGCGCCAGCGGTTCGACCGGCTGTACGATCGAATCATGACCGCGGCGGAGCAGGGTGATGGCGCCACCATGAGCCAGTTCACTCCCATGGCGCTGGCGGCCTATGGCCAGCTCGATTCCATCGATACCGAAGCCCGCTTCCGCGCGGCGCTGCTGGCGCTTCACACCGGGCGGATTCCCGGTGCGCTCGCCCTGGCCGATACCATCCTGGCGCAGCACTCCGGCGACCTTCTGGGATACCTGGTGCAGGCCAACGCCGCCCGCTGGCAGCGAAACGACGCCGCCCTCCAGTCGATTTATCGTGAGTTCCTCGCCCACTACGATATTGAGATGAAATCGGGCCGGCCGGAGTACCAGGCCCATGGCGACGCGCTCCGCCGGCTGCATGACGAGGCACTCGCCGGCGGCGGGTCGTGAACTTTCCCGGACGGGAGACTATCTTTTCCAGCTGGACCTCTCCGCTGTGGAGTACAAGATGAAGGCTCGCACCAAGTTCCTGCTGGGCGCGGCGGTTATCGTGGCCAGCGTGGGCCTGCTGATTACCGAAGGCGTCAAGGAAACCGGCGTCTACTTTCTGACCCCCACCGAACTGGCCGCCCGCACCACCAGCGACCCTTCCTTTTATGGTGTAGGGCTCAAGATGGGCGCCAAGGTGGTGCCGGGATCGGTGCACCGCGATGCCGCGACCCAGACCATCGACTTCAAGGTGAGCGACGGGGTGCGGACCTATCCCGTCACCTACACCGGCCTGGTGCCCGACACCTTCACCGACGCGGACGATATCGAGGTAGTAGTGGAAGGACGGCTGGAGCACGACGGCGTCTTCCACGCCACCGATGTGCTGGCCAAGTGCGGCTCGCGCTACGAAGCCGTGCCAAAGGCATGAGATGACCCTTCTCGGACAATTCGCTCTCTGGGTGGCGCTGCTGATCGGCATCTTTGCCGGCGTCACCGCCTTCTCGGGTGCGTGGCGCACCCGCCCGGAACTCGCCGTCGTCATTCGCCGCTGCACCTACGCCTTTTTCGCCTGCATGGTCGTGGCCGCCCTTTCGCTCTGGAAGGGGCTCATCACCCACGACTTCAACATCGAATACGTGGCGGCATACACCTCCCGCAGTCTGCCGCACGGCTTCATCTTCTCGGCGCTCTGGGCGGGGCAGAAGGGTTCGCTGCTCTTCTGGGCCTTCGTACTCTCGTTGTTCGGAGCGCTGGCGCAATTCCTTACCTCGCGGCGCTATTCCGACCTGCTGCCGTACGTGGCGGGCGTCACCTCGCTGGTAGCGGCGTTCTTCGTTTCGGTCATGATCTTCGCCGCCAATCCGTTCGAGCGGCTTCCCTACACGCCGCTCGACGGGCGCGGGCTCAATCCCCAGCTTCAGAACATCGGGATGATCATTCATCCGCCGATGCTCTATCTGGGCTACATCAGCATTACCGTGCCGTTCGCCTTTGCGGTGGCGGCGCTTCTCTCCAAAAAGCTCGATACCGGCTGGATCCACGCCATTCGCAAATGGACGCTGGTGTCCTGGCTCTTTCTCTCCATCGGCATCACGCTGGGAATGTGGTGGGCCTATAACGAACTCGGTTGGGGCGGCTACTGGGCGTGGGACCCGGTGGAGAACGCCAGCTTCCTGCCGTGGCTTACCATGACGGCGTTTCTCCACTCGGTGATGATCCAGGAGAAGCGCGGAATGCTCAAGCGCTGGAACCTGGGGCTCATCGTCGCCACGTTCCTGCTCAGCATCTTCGGCACCTTCATCACGCGTTCAGGCGTGATCGCCAGCGTGCACAGCTTTACCCAGTCCAACGTCGGCTACTTCTTCCTCGGCTTCCTGGTAGTGGCGGGCGTGCTCGGCTTCACGCTGCTCTATACCAGGTGGCCGTTGCTGGAACCGGAATCGAAGCTGGAGTCGATGGCGAGCCGAGAGTCGGCGTTCCTGTTCAATAATCTGCTGCTGGTGGGGATCGCGTTCTCGGTGTTGTGGGGGACGCTCTTCCCGATTCTGTCCGAGCTGGTGCGGGGGACCAAGATCACCGTCGGTCCGCCGTTCTTCA
>DASSTY010000213.1:0-5660 GCA_035707585.1 Gemmatimonadales bacterium | reverse complement strand
GCAGGGGCGGGGTAACCCCGCCCCTACCCCGCCGCTCCGACCACCAACACCACCACCCCCCACGCAATACTCACCACCGTCACCGGCACCCCCGCGCGGGCGTACTCGCCGAAACCGATCGTCACTCCCTCCGCCTCGGCGCGCTCGGCTACGATCAGATTCGCCATCGATCCGATCAGCAGCAGGTTGCCGGCCAGCGTGGCGCTCATCGCCAGTACTTCCCAGGCAAACTCGGGATGCGGCAGCGCCGGGACGATTCCCTGCCAGAGCAGCACCGCGGGCACGTTGCTGATCAGATTGGAAAGAATCAGCATCGCCCCGCTGATCGCCCCCGCGGCCGCAACCGGCCCGCCATGCACCACCGCCGACGCGGCCGCCTCCTCCAGCGGTGCCAGATAGCCCGACCAGTCGAGTCCCCGCATCACCACGAAGAGCGCGGCAAAGAACAGCAGCAGACTCCACTGAATCCGCGCCAGCACCGGCGCCGGATCTCGCTGCGCCAGCGCCAGCATCAGCGCGCCGGCCGCAATCGCCGCCAGTGGCAGTGACGCGCCGGCCAGCCAGGCAACGACCATGGCGCCAAACAGCAGCAGCGATTTGATGATGAGCGGCCGGTCGGGCGGATGATTGCCGAGCGGTTCGAGCAGTTCATCATGGGGTGGGAACTGGTCGGGGAGGTCGCGCCGGTAGATCAGCAGCAGCGCCGCCGCCGTGACGGCGAGCGCCCCCACTGCCACCGGAAGCATGTGGAGCGAGAATCGCGCAAAGCCGATTCGGCTCCACACTCCGATCAGCATGTTCTGGGGATTGCCGGTGAAGGTGAGCCCCGACCCGGCATTGGATCCCATCGCCAGCGCGAGCAGATACGGCAGCGGGCGCACTCGGAGCGACGCGATCGCGCTGAGCAGGATGGGAGTGAGCACCAGGCAGACGGTGTCGTTGACGAAGAACGCAGAGAGCAGTCCGCTCACCACTACCACCGCAACCAGCAGGCGGCGGGGGGTCCGGGCGCGCCGCACCAGCCACCGGCCGGTCAGGGCGAAGAACCCGGCGACCTCGAGGTGCTCCACCATCAGCAGGAGCCCCAGCAGAAACACGATCACATTGAGGTCGATGGCGCGATAGGCATCGGCCAGCGGAAGACCGCCGAGTGTCACCATCGCGACGGCGCCGAGCAACGTTGCCGCCGGCCGATTGAGACTCACGCCGGGAAGGCGCTGAACCGCAATCAGCAGGTAGGTGGCGATGAAAATGATGAGGGGAGCGATCAGATCTCCCAGTTCGACATGACCACACCGGGCTCGGCGATCGGCTCCCGATACTCGCCCCAGGTCATCCGGAGATCGGTCCAATGCACCCGGAATCCCGACGCGATCAGCATGGCATACGCCTCGGCGTAAGCCGTCTGGCACCGCAGACTCACCCGGCGGAGCCGCTCCTCGCGGGCGGCGCCATCCACCGCGGCGATCACCAACGCGAGCGCATCGACGTCGCGGGCGGCGACCTTGAGCACCCGGAGCTCATCCCGGGGGCGGCCGGCGGCCAGCGGCGTCGAGTGCCACAGCGCAAAGCCGATCAGCTCGCTGCCTTCGCGCACCATCGAGGTGTCGCCCAGCCGGAGCTCGCGGGTGAGCACCAGCTCGCGGGTATAGTCGACGCCCGGCATCAACCGCTCGGTGAGCTGGCGGCACTCAGTAATCCGCGATTCCACTTCGTGGGGCGACTGCGAGAGCAGTTCACCGGCGGCGCCGCCGCGGCCCACTTCGCGCACCAGCGTGATGGTGAGATGTTCCGGGCGAAAGCCGAGCCGGCTGTAGAATCCGATGTTTTCGACGGTGCGCGGCATCGTTTCCAATCCGATGGTGCGCGCTCCCTGTCCCTTGAGCCATTCGACGCCGGCGCGAACCATCGTGGAGCCGAGCCCGTCGGCCTGGCGGTCGGGGCGGACAGCCAGCGGACCCATCCAACCTTCGGTGCCCGACCGGTGCACCATGTTGAATGCGGTGAGGGCACCTTCGGCGTCGCGCCAGAGCATGGCACCGGGGCCGGCGTCTTCCAGCGCGTAGCGCCACACCAGAGGACTGAGATGCGGAACCCGCACACCGACCAGTCCGTCGCGGCCGTAGCGATCGGTGAACGCTTCGGAGAAGAGCCGGTTGAGCGGCTCGATGTCGCGCGCCATCGCCTGCTCGGGGCCGTAGCTGGTTCGATCAGGCGGCGGCATCCTGTCCTCCCAACGGTTCTTCGCTCACCACCGACACTCCCCGCCCCCGGTCGAGGCCAACCCGGATGATCCGGTCGAACCCCTCGCGCACGGCGTCGATATGCGTAATCAGGATGACCTGGGGGAAGCGCCCCGCCAGCGAGCGAAGCAGCTCCACCACCGCGGCGCGCCGTTCTTCGTCGAGCGAGCCGAAGATTTCATCGAGCACCAGCAGTGACAGCGGCTGGCCCGCCCGCTCGGCAATCATCTGGCTGATCGCGAGCCGGAGCGCCAGGTTGGCGACATCTTCCTCGCCACCAGATATCACCGTCTTGGGATCGCCGTCATCGAGCAGCAGCGGCACGTAGTTCTCATCGAGTTCGAGATCGGTGTAACGCGCGTTGGTGAGATCCCGGATGAATCCGGAGGCGATCTCGGAGAGCTCGGGACGGAGCGTCTGGTTGAGATCGGTCCGGAGATCGGCCAGCGCGCGATCGAGCTCCTGCGCCAGTTTGAGCTCGGTGTCGGCCGTCTGGATCTGGGCCAGCAGGGCGGCTCGCTCGGCGCGGCGCTGCTGCACCGTGCGGCCGGCTTCTTCCGCCGAGCTGCGATCGGAGCGCGCGGCCACCTGGGCGATTTCAGCTTTCCGGCGGGCTGCCTCCGCCCCCTCCACGGCGCGGCGTGCCGCCAGCAGATCGGGTTCCGCAAAGTTGAGCGCGGCGACCTGCGCCTTGAGTGCCGTCACCCTGGCGTCGAGATCGGCCGCCGCCTGCCGGGCAGCGGCGAGTTCGCGGCCCAGCGGCTCGGCCCGTTCGGCCAGGACGGCCAGTCGCTCCGCCTGCAGCGCCAGCGGCTCCAGCGCGCGCACCTCGCGTCGAACCAGCTCGTGCCGCGCCTGGTCATACGCCGCCGCGGCCGAACCGACGGCGCGCTCCAGTTCGGCGATGGCCTTCCGAAGCTGATCGCGTTCCCGCTCCAACCCCGGTGCCTCGGCGGCCTGCGCCTCCAGCTGGCACTGATGGGCCCACGCATCGGCTGCCTCGCGTTCCTGCTCCACGCGTCGCTTATCGAGCGCAGTGACTTCGTCGGGCTCTTCCTTGAGCTGATCCAGCCGCTGCTTGTAATACTGACCGTTGGAGAGCACTTCCTCGAGCTGGCGATCGAGCACGCCCATGACTTTTTCGTATTCGGCACCGAGCGGGCGGGCGCAGGTGGGGCAGGCGCCATCGGGACCGGCTTCGGTGATCACCTGCCGCTGCGTTTTGAGATCGTGATACTGCTCCAGCAATCCCTGGCGCTTGGTGGTGGCGTCCTGGGTATCGCGTACCCAGGCGGTACGTCGTTCCTCCGCCTGCACCGACGTGACCGTCAGATCGGCCCGAATGGCGCGAACCCGTTCGCGAGCGGCGTTCAGCACCTCAGTTGACGGCAACCGCGCGATCCGTTCTTCCAGAGCTGCAAGCTGCGCCCGCGTTACCTCGAGCCGGCTCATCTGGCTGCGCCGCTGCTGCACCGCCTCCGCGCGTTGGTCGAGTTCGTGCTGCTCCGCCCGCAATGCTTCCAATGGCTCGAGTTGGCGACGCATCGGCGCCAGCCGTTCAAGCGCCGCGGCGGCTTCGGCCTGTTGCCGCTCGAGTTCGGTGGCGCGCTCGGCGGCGGTGCGCGCTTCGAGCACGGCCACGCGAAGTTCTCCGTCGAGAGCCGCGGCGGCTTCGCGCTGGGTTTCCAGCGCATCGCGCCGAGGGAGCAGTTGGGCCAGCTCCGCGTCGGCCGCAGCGAGCGCCTGTGCCGCAGCGGCCTCGGCTTCTCCGGCGGAAACGAGGCGAGCCTGTGCCGCCGCTTCTTCGGCGTCGAGCCGGGCCGGGTCGGGCAGCGATGATTGCAAACCGTCGAGCCGCGCGCGCAATCCGCTGCGCCGATCGCGCAAGCGATCCTGGGCGCTGCGAATCCGCTCATAACCCAGCACCCGCGAAAGGAACTGGGCCCGTTCTGGCGCCGACATCGCCGCCATCACCGCCAACTCCTTCTGGCCGGTGAAGTAGGTATTGAAGAATTCGTCGCGGGTCATGCCGAGCAGGCGGGTGATCCGATCGGTCACAGCGGCGATGCTGTTGGCGATCGGCGCCGGCTCCGAATCCTGGTACAGCTCGGCGCCGTGGAGCGACCGCACCACCCGATAGCGCCGAGGCCCCAGAATGAATTCGAGTTCCACCTCGACCCGCGCACGGGGCGGCGCGCCTCGCCGGCGAATACTCTCCCGATTACCCCGTGCGGCGGGCGTGCCGTACATCGCCCATGCAATCGCTTCGAGAATGGTGGTCTTCCCCGCCCCATTGGGCCCGATGATGCCGGTGAGGCCGGGGCCGAAATCGAGGTCGGTGTCTTCGTGCTGGCGGAAATTGACCAGATGGAGGCGGGTGATCTGCATCAGGCACCCGCCAGTTCGCGTTCAACTGTCTCGACCAGTTCGACGCCTTCTCGGACAAACCGTTCGCGTTCGAGACCGGCCGGCAGGGGGCGGCGCTCGAGAAAGTCGCGCACCAGCTCGGGCAGCGTCTGCCGGCGCCCTGGCGCGCCCATGCCGACAACTCGACGAATTTCCGGACGACGGAGGTCGAGCGCCAGGTGCAGCGCCTCGGCCTTGTAGGCGCGGATCGCGACGTGGTCGAGATCGCGGGCGATGTGGCGAGGCACATCGAACACCCGGAGCCGCACGATCTGCTCGGCGATTCCACCGGGAACGCCGCCCAGCCGCTCGGCAATCTGCCGATCGAGGTCGGCGGCGGTGAGGCCTTCGGCGGAGAGCGGCGCCAGATCGAGCACGCGGCGCGCCAGCTCGATCGGCTGCGGGGTGACGACTCCGCTCTCGAGATCGACCAGCAGCCACCCCTTGCCGCTGACACCACGCTCGCGCTCGTCCTTGAGTTCACCCCAGATGTTGGAGCTGACGTATTCCAGTGAGCCGGCGTACCACACGCGCGGTGCCACCTCGTGGCGCACATGGTAATGCCCCAGCGCCACGTAGCTCCACGCATCCGGTGCCATTTCGCCGACCGTGAGCAGGGCGCCGCCGTATTCCGCCGCCGTGCGATCGGCCGGGAAGACTCCTTCGACTTCGCCGTGCAGCACCATCACCTGATGCTTCTCGGTGCCGAACGGCCGGAGCTCGGAGCGATCGCCGGCCAGCGCCTGGTGGGGCACCGCCAGGACCGAAAGATCCAGCTCGGGAAAGCTGAACCGCTTCGCCTCCATGGTGGCGACGTGCACGTCGAGGTCGCCGAACAGCGAGAGGATCGAGCCCGTTTCGGAGCTGCGAGGAGTGTCGTGGTTTCCCGCGATCAGAACGATCGGCGCGTCGGGAAGCGCGGCGCGCAGGCGGGAAAACTCGCGGAAGGCGAAGATGATCGCCGCGTTGGTGGGGCGGACCGAATGAAAGAGGTCGCCGGCGACGACGATT
>DASSTY010000212.1:0-3257 GCA_035707585.1 Gemmatimonadales bacterium | reverse complement strand
ATCCGGTGACGGCGACCAGCTCCCGGATCACCCTCCCGGCCTATGCCACCGTCGATCTGGCTCTCTCGGCCGAGCTGACCAGGGCGAGCGCGCGGGGTCCGGGGCTCACCGCGACTCTGCGGGGGACCAACCTGCTGGATCACCACTACGAAGAAATCGCCGGATTCCCGGCGCTCGGGCGCGGCATCTTTGCCGGAGCGGGCATCCAGTTCTGATTGCCTGCGACTCCGGCCCGGCGGGAGTAGATTGCAGCATGCGTTCAATCCTGATCCTGGCGGCCTGCGCGGTGCTGGCGGGGTGTGCCGAAACAACCGCGCCGCTGCCGCCGCCCCAGGTATCGCTGCTGGTAGTCGACAGCGTCGAGGGAACTCTTCGGATCATTCCGATCGCTGCACCGGATCAGAGCCTGCTGGTGAGTTTCGGCGCCGCGCTGGGGCCCAGCGGCGTAGCGGCCCGCGACTCGCTGGCGCTGGTTCCCTTGCGCGGCGCCGACGCCGCGTGGGTGATCGATCTTCGCAACGGCGACGTGATCCGCAGCATCCCGTTGCCGAAGGGGTCGGGCGCTACCGGCGCCGAGCTGGTGGACGATGCCACCGGCTACGTCGCCAACCCGGAACTCAACTCCGTCACTCGGGTGAACCTGCTCACCGGCGACACGCTTTCGCGCCAGGTCGGACGCTATCCCCAGGGAGTGGCGGTCATCCGGGGGCGGGTGTTCGTGCTCAACGGCAACACCGTTCCGTGCTTTCAGCCGACCTTACCCGGGCAGCGATGCTCGCTCGGCCCCAGCTGGCTCACCGTGCTCGATCCCGCTCTCAACCAGCTTCAACCGCTCACGTCCGGTCCTGACTCGATCCCTCTGCCGGGTCCCGGTAATGCGCGCGAGTCGCTGGTAGGGCCGGACGGGATGCTCTACGTCATGAACCGCGGCAACATCGCGTTCGGTGAGGGCCGGCTTTCGATCGTGGATCCGGTGGAGCAGGAGGAGGTGGCCAACTTCGGCGGCTTTGCCACCTATCCCAACTCCATGGCGATGGGCGCTGACAGCCTGTTCGTCGCCTCGCCCAAACAGGGGCTCCTGATATTCGATCTTCGCGCCCGGAGCGTGGCCCGCGCCGACGTCCCGGCCCTGCCCGGCGGCCTGTCCGAAGTGGCGGTGGCGCCCGACGGAAGAGTCTTCGCGATCGACGTCCCCACCTGTCATGCCGGCGACGTCACCGCCGTGCATGTGCTCAGGCCCGACCTGAGCGAGATCGGCACGATTCCGGTCGGCCCCTGTCCGATCGCCGCCAAGGTTGTGGCGGTGCCCGTCGCCACGCCGTAGCAGCCGCATGCCGCTGGTCCAGACACCTGCCATCGTGCTGAGCTATGTCCGGTACGGTGAAACCTCCAAGATCGTCCGGTTTGCCACCCGCGACCTCGGTGTCCAGAGCGCGATCGCCAAGGGTGCACTGCGGCCTCGCAGCCGGTTCGGCGCTGCGCTCCAGCTTCTGAGCGGAGGGCAGGCGCATCTGCTAATGCGGGAAAATCGTGAGCTTCACATTCTCACCGCGTTCGATCTCCAGCATCTCCGGGTTGGCCTGGCGACACAGCTGCCGCGGTACACTGCGGCGGCGGCGTTGGCCGAAGTGATGCTGCGGTTTGCTCCACCCGACCCGCACCCGGAAACCTTCGAGCTGTTCCAGGCCGCGCTGGACAGCCTGGAAGTGGCGCCTCCGGCCGAAGTACCGGTCCTCGGTCTCCGGCTGCTCTGGCTGCTGATCTCCGCGCTGGGGTTTGCACCGGCGCTCCAGATCTGCGCGCGGGATGGTGCGCCGATAAATCCTGAGGGCCCGCTGCCGTTCAACATCCGGGAGGGCGGGGCGCTCTGTGCCGGCTGCGCCGCGCTGCTGGGCGCCAATCGGCTCCCGCCCGAGGCTCGGGTCGACCTGGAGCGGCTGCTCGACGGCCAGGCCTCGCTGCCGGGACTGGACGCCCGGCACCTGGCCGCCCACCAGCGACTCCTGGCAGGCTACATTCGGTGTCATCTGGCGGAGTCGACGGCACTGCCGGCACTCGATTTCTGGCTTCGGCGGGCGCCTGGTTGACTGGCTCACTTCCTGCAACCGCGCTTGACAGAGCCGGTAATCGACCGGCATCTTGCCACGCAGTCCGTTGATAACCCGATCGTTCACCAGCCCGGAGGTGCAGCCCGGCATTACCCTTCTGTCAGAATGAAGAGGAGTCCCCATGGTCCGCTTCGCGTGGCCGGGGTGGTGGCTCGGACTTCTGGTCGGGATCGGTACGCCGGCGGCGGCGCAGGTCAACGATCCGGTCCCCAAAGTCGAGCTCCGCGAGAACTCCCCCAATCCGGTAACCACGACCACCACCATCCCGTTCGAGATTCACCAGGAGGTGTGCAGTACCGGCCGACTGCCGCTGGTCAGCCTCAAGATCTACAACGTTCTGGTACAGGTTGTCGCCGTTCCGGTACTGAGCCGCGACACGACCCAGCCGCTCGACAACGTGCGGCTTCGCTGCGGAGAATACCGGGCGTTCTGGGACGGAAAGCTCCTGGCCGGCGGGATGGCGACTGCCGGAGTGTACTACTACCAGCTTACCGTCGATGGCGAGCGTTATACCCGGAAAATGATCGTCCAGCACCGGGTCACTACCAGCCAGCGTTGAGCGTCAGCTTGCGAGGGGGTCCCATCGGGCCCCCTCGTCGTTTGGATACCCACCGGTTGTCCTTGCCAGCGTGTTCCCACCTGCCAAGATTCCGAAGGCGATGACTCCGCATCTGCGGACTACCTGACCGATTGAAATGAGGGATCGATGATTCGGCCCGAACGTCTGACGATCAAGGCCCAGGAGGCGTTCCGTGATGCCGGCGAAGAGGCGCGCCGGCGGGGCAATCCGGTTGTCAACGACGCCCACCTGTTCGCCGCCCTGCTGACCCAGCCGGAAGGCGTGGTCCAGCCGCTCCTCCAGAAGGCGGGGCTCAACGTGACCGCGCTGACCGAAGAGGTAGAGCGCGAGATCGCCCGGTTTCCGACCCAGAGCGGCGGCGGCGAACCGACGTTCAGCCGCGAACTCAACCGGGTGTTCGATCGCGCCGAGCAGATCTCCCGTGAGCTGGGCGATGCCTACATCTCGGTAGAGCATCTGTTGCTCGCGCTGGTCGAGGAAAAGGGCACTACGGCCCGCGCCGTGCTCTCGGCGCACGGGGTTTCCCCGGCCGATCTCCGCACCGCGCTCGAAGGGGTGCGCGGTTCGCA
>DASSTY010000211.1:0-5761 GCA_035707585.1 Gemmatimonadales bacterium | reverse complement strand
TCTCATCACGATCAAGGACATCTTCAAGCGTCGAGAACATCCCGACGCCAACAAGGACCAGCACGGCCGGCTCCGCGTCGCGGCAGCGGTGGGCGGCACCCCCGATGCGCGGCACCGGGCCCGGCTGCTGGTCGATGCAGGAGTGGATGTGCTGGTAGTCGATTCCGCCCACGGCCACAGCGCTGGAGTGCTGGAAACCGTATCTGTCTTGCGGGACGCCTTCCCCGATGTGCAGCTGGTGGCGGGCAACGTGGCCACCTCGGAGGGCGCGGCCGAACTGGTGCGCCGCGGCGCCGATGCGGTCAAGGTCGGGATCGGCCCGGGCAGCATCTGCACCACCCGGGTCGTCACCGGCGTGGGCGTTCCCCAGATCACCGCGATTCTCGATGCCCTGGAAGGGGCCGGCGATACGCCGGTGATCGCCGATGGCGGCATCAAGTACTCGGGCGACATCGTCAAGGCACTCGCCGCCGGCGCCAGCAGCGTCATGATGGGCTCGATGCTGGCGGGTACCGAAGAGAGCCCCGGCGAATCGGTTCTGGCCGAAGGTCGCCGCTTCAAGATGATTCGCGGCATGGGATCCCTCGCCGCGATGCAGGATGGTTCGGCCGACCGGTACTTCCAGGAGGGAGAACTGGCGCCGTCCAAGATGGTCCCCGAAGGCATCGAAGGCCGGGTGCCGTACAAGGGACCGGTGGCCGACGTGCTGTATCAGATGGTTGGTGGACTCCGGAGCGGGATGGGCTACTGCGGTGCAGCCGATCTCGCCGCCCTGTGCAACGATACCGAGATGATTCGTATTACCTCGGCAGGCCTGCGCGAGTCGCACCCGCACGACGTCACCATCACACGCGAAGCTCCGAACTACAGCGCCTGATCACGGCCCGCCCGGCCGACCCACATCACCGCACCCGCAGGAGGTCACTACGTGTCTGAAGCGGCACCGCCGCGCGAGCAATGGGGCTCGCGAATCGGTCTGATCCTCGCAATGGCCGGAAATGCCGTCGGACTCGGCAATTTCCTGCGATTCCCGAATCAATTGAGCCAGAACGGTGGCGGGACCTTCATGATCCCGTACTTCATCGCGTTCGTTCTGGTTGGCATTCCCTTGATGTGGATTGAATGGGGCGTCGGCCGTCACGGCGGCGCCTACGGCGAAGGCTCCATCCCCGGCATGTTCGACCGCCTCTGGAAAAACCCGGTCGCCAAGTATCTCGGCGTGCTGGGTCTGTTCATGCCGCTGATCGTGCTGATCTACTACTGCTACATCGAATCGTGGACCCTGGCCTGGACCGTCTTTTCGATTACCGGCGCCACCCGCGGGCTCGACCAGGCGGGGATGCGGCAGTTCCTGGCGTCATATCAGGATCTCAACAACGGCACCATGCACGGCTTCTGGGTGCCGTTCGTGTTCTTCTTCATCACAATCTTCGTCAACTTCGCGGTGGTGAAGCGGGGGCTCAGCGCCGGCATCGAACGGCTGGCCAAGATCGGCATGCCGATCCTGTTCATCTTTGCCGCCATTCTGGTGGTCCGGGTGCTCACGCTGCCGACCCACGTCGTGGCGGGGCAGACGGTGGGGCCATGGCAGGGGCTGGACTGGATGTACAGCCCCGACTGGAGCGCCCTCAACAAACCCAGCGTCTGGCTGGCGGCCGCGGGGCAGATCTTCTTTACCCTGTCGGTCGGGATGGGTTCGCTGCAGGCGTACGCGTCGTATCTCACCAAGAAGGACGACATCGTCCTCTCGGGGCTGGCGACGGCGGCCACCAACGAAACCGCCGAAGTGGTGCTGGGCGGTTCGCTGGCCATCCCGGCGATCATCACCTTCTTCGGCGTGGCCGGTACGGTGGCAATCGCCAAAGGCGGCACCTTCGACCTGGGCTTCGTGGCGATGCCGCTGGTGTTCAACCAGCTCCCCGGCGGCGCCATCATGAGCACGGTGGCCGGAGTGATGTGGTTCGGCCTGCTGTTCTTTGCCGGCATCACCTCGTCGGTAGCCATGGCGACGCCGACGCTGTCGTTCATGGAAGAACATTTCGGCTGGTCGCGCGGCCGTTCGGCCTGGACCATCGGCGCGATCGCGGTGCTGCTGGGGCTCTGCCATATCGTCTGGTACACCGGCGGGTTCCTGGCCGAGTGGGATTACTGGGCGGGTACCTTTGGCCTGGTGATTCTGGCGCTGATCGAAACGATTCTCTTCATGTGGGTCTTCGGCCCCGAGAACGCCTGGCGCGAGCTGCATGAAGGCGCTCAGATCCGGATTCCCCGGTTCTTCAGGCCGATCATGACCTACGTCACGCCGCTCTTCCTGGTGGTGATGATGATCTGGTGGACCATCAAGGAGGCGATCCCCACGCTGGAGATGGTCGGGGTGCCGCTGGACCAGCATGGTGTTCGCACGGCATCGCGGCTGGTGATGCTTGCCATCCTGGTGGCGCAGCTCATTCTGATCAAGGTGGCGTGGTCGCGCAAAGCGCGCCGGCAGACCGCGGCGCAGCAGGAGGCGGCATGAGTCTCGGCTCATTTCTTTTCATGATTACCGCGTGGATCCTGGTATTGGGACTCACGTTCTGGAGTTTCTGGAAGCTGATGCAGGCGCCGCCCAGCGATGAGCATCTTCCTCCTCCGGGGTCGATTCCCTGAGCGGCTGCTGTACTGTTGACGCGTGAGCCCCGGGCGCATCTGGCGCGCGGGGCCGCGTCTCCACCCTCAACAGCGGATCCGGTATGAATCTCTGGGCCACGAAGTCCATTTCCGCCCTCAAGGCGGAAGCAGCAGAGACCGGTGAGCGGTCGCTGAACCGCAGTCTCGGCGCCCTCAATCTCACCGCACTCGGCATCGGCGCCATCATCGGTGCTGGCATCTTCGTCCTGACCGGCGTCGCTGCGGCGCGATTTGCCGGGCCCGCTGTTCCGCTGTCGTTCGTCGCGGCGGGAATCGCCTGCGCCTTCGCCGGGCTCTGCTACGCCGAAATGGCGTCGGCGGTACCGGTGGCAGGGAGCGCGTACACCTACTCGTACGCCACCATGGGCGAGTTCATCGCCTGGATCATCGGCTGGGATCTGATCCTGGAATATTCGCTCGGGGCATCAACGGTCGGGGTCGGCTGGGCCGGCTACTTCGTCAGTCTGATGGATTTCCTCGGCATCCACATCCCTGATCACCTGGCCAACGCGCCGCTGTCGTACTGTACCGCCGCGGACGTGGCCAGCAAGGTCGGCGGCTGCGTGCATGCCGGGTTCGGCACCACCGGCGCCATCCTGAACCTCCCGGCCATGGGCATCGTCCTCCTGATGACGCTGGTGCTTACCATCGGCATCGAGGAGAGCGCGCGAGTCAACAACATCATCGTGGCGCTCAAGATCCTGGTGGTACTCCTCTTCATTGCCTTCGGCATCAAGTACGTCAATCCGGCCAACTGGAAGCCGTTCGTGCCGGCGAACATGGGCGGCTTCGGGCAGTTCGGCATCAGCGGAATCCTTCGCGGGGCCGGGCTGGTGTTCTTTGCGTACATCGGATTCGATGCGGTCAGCACCGCGGCGCAGGAGGCCCGGAACCCGCAGAAAGACATGCCCAAGGGCATTCTCGGTTCGCTGGTGATCTGCACGCTGCTGTACATCGTCGTCTCCGCGGTGCTCACCGGAATGGTGCACTACTCCAAGCTCGACGTCGCCAACCCGGTCGCGTTCGCGGTGGAGCAGGTCAGCCAGCTCCACTGGCTGGTGCCGTTCATCACCCTGGGCGCCGTACTCGGCCTCGGGTCGGTGGTGCTGGTGATGCTGCTGGGTCAGTCCCGCGTCTTCTATTCGATGTCGCGCGACGGATTGATGGGCGAGTGGGCCGGCCGGGTTCATCCGCGATTCCGGACGCCCTATCTCTCCACCATCTGGGTCGGCATTCTGGTCGCCATCGTCGCCGGAATCTTCCCGATCCAGATCCTGGGAGAGATGGTGAACATCGGCACCCTGCTGGCGTTCGTACTGGTCTGCGCCGGTGTCTGGATTCTGCGGTCCAAGCGCCCCGATCTGGAGCGCCCCTTCCGCACGCCGTGGGTGCCGGTGGTACCGATTCTCGGCATCCTGTCGTGCTTTGGCCTGATGGCGACGCTGCCGGGTGCCACCTGGGAACGGCTCTTCGTCTGGCTGCTGATCGGTTTTGTGATCTACTTCACCTACAGCCGCAAAAACAGCGTGCTGCAGAAGGAGCGAGAAGCTGAGGCCGCTGAACCGGCAGCTGCTGCAGAAGGCTGAGTCGCTGCACTCCAACGCGAAGCCGGCCCTCGGGCCGGCTTTGTCGCGTGCCCCCTTATCTTTCCGCCCATGGCATCGCACTCACTGACCGATTCCAAAATCGAAGCCGCCCGCGAGCTGGCGCGGGCCTTTCACCCCGGCCAGCGCGTCTGCCTCACCACTCACGTCAACGCCGACGGCGACGGACTCGGCAGCGAAATCGCGCTGCTTCACCTGCTGCGCGCGCGCGGCGTGGAAGCGGTGATCACCAATCCCACGCCGACGCCGCCCAGGTTTGAATTTCTGTTCCACGATGCCCCCGGCGCCGACCGCACCGCCGAGGCCGTGCGCGAGCTGCGCCGCGCGGATCTGATCGTGGTTCTCGACATCTCCGATCTGAGCCGGCTGGGGATGCTCTCCGACACCGTCCGCGATCGCGGCGTGCCGGTGGCCTGCATCGATCATCACGTCGGTGAAGGGCACTTGCCCGACGGGCCGCGCTATCTCGATTCGGGAGCGGCCGCCACCGGCGAGCTGGTCTACGAGATCGCCCGCGCCAACCACTGGACCGTTTCCAGCTCCGCGGCGCGCGGCTGCTACGTCGCCATTCTCACCGACACCGGCGGGTTCCGCTTCAGCAACACCCGTCCGCGCACCCTGCGCGTGGCGGCCGATCTGCTCGAGACCGGCCTCGATCCCGAGTCGATTTACCTTGCCGTGTACGCCAACGCTCCGGAAGGCCGCCCCCGGCTCTTTGCGGAGGCACTGCAGACGCTGGTGGTGGAGCCGGAGTACGGCCTGGCCTGGGTGACCGTCCCGCCCGGCGCCCTGGAGCGGCACAGGGTCAGCTCCGACGACCTCGACGGGGTAGTGGAGTTCCCCCGCTCGATCGCGGGGATCCGGATGGCGCTGCTGTTCCGCGAAATCGCCTCGGGGCGGGTCAAGGTGTCGCTCCGGTCGGTGGGCGCGGTGGACGTAGCGGCATTTGCCCGGCCGTTCGGCGGCGGGGGCCACGCCAAGGCCGCCGGGCTCTCGCTCACCGGGAGTCTCTCGGAGGTGCAGGCCACCCTCCTCGCTGCCGCGCGCGAGTACCTCGGCCGGAACGATGGCGCGGCGAGTTGAGACCGGCAATCCGAACACGCTATATTTCCGATTCTGTCTGTCGGGATTATGAACGGGAAGGACATGGATACGATCGACCGCATCGAGCGGACTCTGGATACCTTGCGACCCTACATCTCTTCGCATCGGGGCAGCGTGGAGGTGGTGGATTTCGATGAGGAGGATGGGCGTCTTCTGGTGCGGCTGGGTGGAACCTGCCACGGGTGCGCCGCGTCGACTGTTACACTGAAGCGGGGAATCGAAGTGCGCCTGCGGGAGCTGGTGCCCGAAGTAAAGTCAGTGGACGCGGTCTGACCGCGCCGAGCTTAAGGAACTGCCGTGCCGGAATCGCTGGAAAGTCAGGTTACCGCCGCGCTCGCCCGGATCGAGAATCCTCGTCTGGAAACCGATCTGCTCTCCGCCGGGAT
>DASSTY010000210.1:0-9591 GCA_035707585.1 Gemmatimonadales bacterium | reverse complement strand
TGAACGCGAGCGGTTCCGGGAATGGCGGGAGCAGACCCGCAACGCCGGGAAGCACGCCGGTCGCGCCGCCGGCCGCATCGCCCGCCGAGCCGGACGGGGCGCCCGCCATCTGGCCGACGAGGCGATCGACACCGGCGGCGCCTGGCGCGAGGAGGCCGAGTCCTGGACCGAGCGGGCCGGGCACCGGCTCGGCGCGCTGGCCGAAAAGGCGCGCAATCGCATCCAGCCTCGCCGCCGCCGCGGCATTCGGAGGTACCTGCCCGAGAGCCCCTGGGCGATCGGCGCCGTTTGCGCCGTGGTCGGCGCGGCTGCCGTCGGGCTGGCGGTGTCGCGGACCAGCGCCGGCCGCCGGCTCGCTCGCCGGCGCGACGATCTGGCCGAAGATCTCGCCGAGGATCTGGGGAATGAACTCAGCGATGACTTCGACGAAATCTCCAGCTCCGCGCGCGTGATGGCTCGGAATGTCGTCGAGCACGAGCCCGAGGAGCTGGCGTAGCAGCGTCGCTTTTCTACCGCATCTGTCCAGAGTAGTGTCGCAGATGTCCACGCCGGTTGCCACGCAACCGGCGTTTTTGCTGCGATGAGGGGTCGCACGGATGTTGCAGAGCATTCAGCGTCCGTCGTGTGCGGCGCCCGGCTTCTTGCCCTCAGTGCGTTGCGCCCCTCCTCATCAAGGCCGTCCGGATCGCATCTCTGCCCCGGTGGCCGTCGCGCCCGGTACTCGCGATGGTACGTTTTGGCTTCATTTCGCCGATGCTCGCCCTGGCCGTTGTAGCCGCTCCCTCCGGCGCGGTCGCCCAGTCGCTCCATGGCTCACCCAGCAGCGTCGACCGAATGCACGGCTACGCCGAGAAACACGACCTCTACTTCTATCAGACCGGCAATGGCATCCGCCGGGCGGCCGAGCGGGGGCGCTTCGTCCGGCTCAGCGCCAATCGCGACTTCACGCTCCACAACGTCGACTATCCCTACGTCCGCCCCGTCACGCGGACCTTCGTTCGGCGGCTGGCTCGGCAGTATCACGCGGCCTGCGGCGAGCGTCTGGTAGTCACCAGCGCCGCCCGCCCGATTACGGAGCAGCCCGCCAACAGCAGCCCCGAATCAGTGCATCCCACCGGCATCGCGATCGACCTCCGGCGGCCCACCGGCAAGTGCCTCAGGTGGTTGCGGAAGACGCTGCTGATTCTGGAAAAGCGGAAGGTCATCGAGGCCACCGAGGAGCGGCACCCGGCTCACTTCCATGTGGCGGTGTTTGGTGAGCGCTATCGGGTCTATCGGGGGCTCGACCGCCGAGGACGCTACATAGCCAGCAATCGCAGCCACGGCGGCGCTGCTTCAGCGGGTGGCCGTTAGCGGTCAGTCGGGCTTGGCGGCGGACTGATCCAGCACCTCGCGCACCATCCTGGCAAGGCGGTCGGGTTCGAACGGCTTGCCCACGAAAGCGATCCCCGGCTCGATGACGCCCTGCCGCACCACCGAGTGCTCCGCATAGCCCGACATGTAGACCACCTGCAGAGACGGCCGGGTTGCCTGCAGCCGCTCTGCCAGTTCGCGCCCGTTCATTCCCGGCATTACCACATCGGTAACCAGTACGTCCACCGGAGCGGAGGCGGCGATCGCGAGCGCCTCTTCTCCCGTCGCCGCCGCGCGAACCTGGTAGCCGTGCGCCCGGAGCGCCCGCACCGCCAGTTCGCGAACCCAGCGCTCATCTTCGACTACCAGCACCGATTCTTCGCCAGCCAGCGCAATCGGCGCTTCGGCGTGCGCCGGTTCGGCTGCTGAAGCAACATCGGCCCGCGGCAGCAGCATCCGAAAAGTGCTCCCGTGGCCCGGCTCACTGTACACTGAAATCGACCCGCTGGCCTGCCGCACAATCCCGTAACACACCGCCAGGCCGAGCCCCGTCCCCTTGCCTTGCTCCTTGGTGGTAAAGAACGGCTCGAAGATTCGGGCCCGCGTGTCCGGATCCATCCCGGTTCCGGTGTCGGCCACTTCCAGCATCACATAGGAGCCAGGCACCAGTTCGGAATGGCCGTCGGCGTAGACCGGGTCGATCACTCGATTGGAGACTTCGAGTGTGAGGGTGCCGCCACCCGGCATGGCATCGCGCGCGTTCACCACCAGGTTGAGCACCACCTGTTCGAACTGGGTCGGGTCGATCCGGGCGCGCCAGAGATCGGGCGCAATCCGGGTGGTGAGATGAATGTCCTCGCCGATGATCCGCTGCAGCATTCCCTCCATTCCGGTCAGCAGTTCACCGAGATCCACCACGCGGGGCACCACCATTTGCCGGCGGGCATAAGCCAGGAGCTGGCCGGTGAGACTGGCGGCGCGCTGGCCGGCTCGTTCGATCGCTTCGATATCGGCGCGCGCCGAGCTCCCCGGCGGGAGTCCGCGCAACGCGAAGTTGGCATAGCCCAGAATGGCGGTGAGCAGGTTATTGAAATCGTGCGCCACGCCGCCGGCCAGCCGGCCGATCGCTTCGAGCCGCTGCGATTGAACCAGCTGCTCCTCCAGCCGGCGGCGATCGGTGATATCCATCGCCAGACCGACCACCCGCCGCATCTTGCCGTCCGGTCCAACTTCCGGCTGTCCCCGCAAGGTGAGCCAACGATGCCGGCCGTCCGGCGCCACCAGCCGAATGTCGAACTCGCATGGCGCACCGGTGCGGATCGCGGTGTCCAGTTCCTCGCGCACCGTGTCGCGGTCACCGGGCCCCGTCAGCTCCAGCAGCCCCTCCAGAGACCGCACCGGTGCGAGCAATGCGAAGTCTTCCGGCATCGTCCCGCTGCCCCAGACAATCGCGCCGGTTTCCGGATCCCAGCTCCAGGCGATCATCCGGGCGGCCTGCATCGCTTCCTGAAGCCGGCGGGCGCTTTCCCTCAGCGCTGCTTCGCCGCTCTGGATCGTGTCCAGCATCTCGTTGAACGCCGAGGTGACGCGTCCGATCTCGTCGTCGCCATGTTTGCGGGCCCGCAGTCCGTAATCCTTCCGCGAACTCACCGCGCGTGCGGTGGCGGCCAGCTCGAACAGCGGCGCGATGATGCTGCCCCGCAGGAAACGATCGAGCAGCAGCGAGACGGCGAGCAGCGCCAGCAGTACCACCGCAACCAGCAGCCCGTACTGCGGCAGACGGGCCCAGAGCGACGGGAGTTCGTAGCGGACTTCGATCCAGCCCAGCGCCTGATCTCCGCTTACCATCCGCTGGCTGACGGTGACGTAATCGGGATCGGATACGGCGCCTTCCGCGGTCGGCACCTTCAACTGGAACTCGGCGCGCTGGTCTCGGAGATAACTGGCGAACACGTGACCCGAGGAATCGAAAATCGCCGCCATCGGAATTTCGGGGCGGGCGCGGAGGGTGCTGAGATTTTCGCGTGCCGCCTCGGGATCGTCGAAGACCAGCGCGGCCGTCGTGTTGGCGCGCATCAGTTCGACCTGGGTGGTCAGGTCGCGGATGACGCGGGGACGCAGAGTGGTCAGGTCATAGAGCAGCACGCCGGCGGCGGCCAGCAGCAGCGAGAGCGCCGACGCCACCACGATCAGCAGCGTTACCTTCCGGCCGATCGGAAGATCCCGGATCGCCGTCTTCACCGTCGCTCTTCCGGGCCGAAGACCACAGTGGCAAGACTGAGCACCCGCGAGCTGATCCGGACCCCCGCCCGGTCGCGAGCGGCGAGGTTGACGGTAAAGCGCACGGTCTCGTTGCTGATGACGAAACTGATCACGCCACCGGCTCGGCCAAACGCCTCTGATTCACCGATCGTCACGACCCCGGGTCGGGAGAGTTCCTTCAGCAGCTCGGGCCGGCGGGTCCACTCCGAGTGGGTCAGGAATACCAGCTGACAGTCGTCCGCTTCGGCCGCAGTTCGTACCCGACGCGCGGCGAGGGGATGCCCGTCGATCTGGCGTCCGCGGATCAGGGAATCGAGCACCGTGCCGAAGGGATCCTCGCCCAGCACGCAAATGGAGAGCGGGTCACCGGGCGCGGGCTCGTCCGACTCCGACCAGGTGATGTAGCGGGCGAAGTTGACCAGATAGGCCGCCTTCACCCGGTACTCGAGCGAGACCCCGCCCTGACCCGAAAGCGAGCCGGGAAGGCACAACAAGACCGCAAGCAGCCCGAGGCGGGATGCCCTCATTCCGCCCCGGCAGCTCTGCCGGCCTGCGGCAAGTATCCGGCGTCTGGGGCAGCGTGACTGGTGCCCCGTCCTGTTCCCATGCACTGGTCCCGTTCTGGATGCTGCCGCGTCCGGCCGAAGCGCCGGGGCGGCACTTCTGGAGTATAGCTCAGGATCGGGCCACCGTCGGGGGGTCGCCCAAGCCGCTTCCGGGCGATACATTGCAATGAAAGCCTCATTTGACGCCCTCGCACGCGGAGCGCGCCATGACCCCGATTCAGTTGATTACGATTTCTCGCGAATTCGGTGCTGGCGGAAGTCTGCTGGGCTATCTGCTGGCCCAGCGGCTGGGCTGGCGGCTGCTCGACAAGGAGCTGGGGCGTACCATCGCTCAACGGCTCGACTGCAGTACCGCCGAGATCGCGGTCGCCGACGAACACGCTCCGTCGCTGATCGAGCGGGTCGCCGCGGCGTTCACGGTTGCCCCTCCGGAAGCTCCCATTCTGCTCACCCCGCCACCGTCGTCGGACCCCGATCGGGTGGCCGCCTGCGCCCGCGCGGTGCTGACGGAAGCGGTCAGGACTCCGCCGCTGATCATCATCGGTCACGGTGCCCAATGCCTCTTTCACGACCGGAGCGATGCGCTTCATCTCCGGTTGGTCGCACCAACCGAGCAGCGCATCGCGACGGTGCAGGCCCGGTCGGGACAGAGCGCATCGGAAGCGGCGCAGGCGGTGCGCCACCGCGACATCGACCGGGCGCACTACCTCCGCCGCTACTACGACGCCGACTGGACCGACCCCCACCTCTACGCACTCGAAATCAACACCGGAGTGGTCCCGGTCGAGACCGCCGCCGAACTGGTGCTCCAGCTGGTGCACCTGCGCGAAGAAGCGGCGGTCCCCTCGGCCTGATCGGCCGCCCGGCTCCCTCAGCGCCGGCTGAACCGGTTGGCCGGAGGCGTCAGTTCGTATTCGTGCGGCGGCTCCGCTCCCATCAGATTGCGAACGAAATAGTCCCACCGCCGGCGAATCATGTACGGCTCGCCGCCGAACCCGTGCCGACGATTGGGCAGCGCCAGCAGATCGAAATCCTTGTTGGCGGCGATCAGAGCGTTCACCACCAGGAGTGAGTTGTACGGCGGCACGTTATCATCGGTGGTGCCGTAGGCGATCAGCAGTTTCCCCTTGAGGTTCTTCGCGACCAGCTGATTGGCCTGGTTGTCGTAGCTGGTGCTGTCATGCCCGTACCGCACCAGCAGTCCCTGGTACCGCTCGCCCCAGTCGTCTTCGTAGACCCGGTTGTCGTGATTGCCCGCTTCCGAAATGCCGACCTTGAAGAAATCGGGATAGCGGAACATCGCGTCGGCGGTGGCGAACCCGCCGCCGGAGTGGCCGTAGATCCCGGCGCGGCTGATGTCGATCCAGGGATACCGCTCCGCCAGCTGCTTCATCCCGGCCACCTGATCGGGAAGCCCATTGTCACCCATGTTGCCGTAATAGGCATCGTGAAACGACTTCGACCGCATCGGCGTGCCCATGGCATCGAGCTGAACCACGATGAAGCCGAGCTCCGCCAGCGCCCGTTGATCGCCTCGAGTCGAGAAGCTGCGGCTGCCCACGCTGCCGGTCTGCGGACCCGGATAGATGTTGTTGATGATCGGGTAATGCTTCGTCGAATCGAAATTGCTGGGGCGGTACATCAGCCCGTACAGATCAGTCTTGCCGTCGCGCGCCTTGACGCTGAAAGGAATCGGCGGCGTCCACCCGGTAGCGAGCAGCTGCGAGATGTCGGCCTTTTCAAGCGGCATTACCAGCCTGCCTCGGCTGTCCCGCAGGACCGAGACCGGCGGCGTCACCGGGGTGGAGTAGGTATCGATAAACCACTTGCCGTCTGGTGAAAGCGACACGCTGTGATCGGCGCTGTCGGGGGTGAGAAGCCGCAGGCCCTTGCCGTCGAGGCCCACGCTGTAGAAGTGACGGAAGTAGGGATCGCCCGGCTCCCGGCCCGCCCCGACGAAGTACAACGTCTTCGACTTGGGATCGACCCGCAGCAGCTGGAGCACCGGCCAGGGCCCCTGCGTGATCCGATTGATCAGCTTGCCGTTCAGGTCGTAGTGATACAGATGGCCCCAGTTGTCCCGTTCCGAAAACCAGATCACATCGCCGCTCGGCAGCACCTGCCAGTTGGACTGGTCGAAGCCGGATTCATACTGGGTGGGCGAAGTCTCTTTCAGAATGTCGCGAACGTCGCCGGTAGCGGCATCGGCGACTCGGAGCGTCGCGATCTTGTGATCGCGCGAGCTCGATACGAAGTACAGCTTGCTGCCGTCCGGGCTCCACTGCGCGTCGCTCAGTTCATTGCCTGAACAGGAGATGTCGTCACAGTAGGTGGACCGATGCTGATCGGGCGCCATCTTGAGACGCACGACGCTGGGGCCGTCGACGTTGATGATCACCCGCTGGATCATCGTCACGATGCTGTCGCCCGGGAGGGGATACTTCCAGGCCTGCAGCACCGGATGGCCGGCGTGGGTTTCGACTACGTACATCTCGCCGACGTTGCGCTGATCCTGCTGGAAAGTGGCGATCTTCCTGGAATCGGGAGACCAGAGCACGACGGCGCGATCACTGTGGGTCCAGCCGGCGTTGTCGGTGGCATAGCCAAAGTCGGGCTCGCCGTTGGTGGTGAGCTGCCGCTCCTGGCCGGTGGCCATGTCGCGAACCCAGAGGTTCCAGTCGCGAATGAACGCGCCGAGTTTCCCGTCGGGAGAGAGTGAGACGCTGCGCGACGCCGCGGCGTTGCGCCGGTTGGCACTGCTGCACTGCGTCGCAGCGAGATTGCAGTCCCACATCTGCCGCCCAACCACGAACGTGACCGACTGGGCATCGAGATCGGTAACTCGGAGGTCCGACGGGTCCACGGTGTTACCGGCTGCGGCGGAAAGGGTCGCGGCCATCCGCTGCGAGTCGAAGGCCGGGCTCTTCCGGTGATGCGCCGGGTCGACCATGGTGTACTCGGTGCCGCTGTCGCCGCGCACGCTGTACCAGAAGCGGCCGTCGGGCAGCCACTGGGGGCGGGACGCCATCCCCGTTACCAGCGGCGCGCTGTTCCAGCTGAGGAACTTCGCCGCCCGATCATAGTCGGCCGCGGTAACGGTGCCGGAGGAATTCGCCTGCGCCCATCCGGCGGGCGCCACCGCCGCGGCGAGCACCAGGGCCAACCCGATCGACCGAGTCATCGCTTCACGTTGCATCTGTGTCCTCCGGAGTGCGTTAAGATCTCCTGCCTCAGCCCAGCAACAGTTCCAGCATCTGATCCTCCCCGAGGTCGCCGAAAAACTCGGCCAACTCGACCCCGGCCAGCAGTTCCGACAACGCGCTGTGCTCGAACCGGGCCCCGGTGAGCCGCTGCTCGAGATCCACGACTTCGCGGCGACCGATGAAATCCCCGAAAAACCGGATTCCGCCGATCAGGCCGTCCTGCACGTCGATCCGCACGTCGATTTCACCAAACGGGAAACGCCGCGCCCGCTGGACGTTGCAGGCGGGCGACTTGCCGTAGTTCCATTCCCAGGTGCCGTACTTCTCGGCCACCAATTGCGATACGGCGTCCCAATCGGCTTCGTTGAGATCCAGCATGGGCGGCTCGGCGTGCCCGGCAAATATCCGGCTCACCAGGCGCTGGCGGAGCCCCTCCACGGTAAGCGGCTCGTGCAGAAACTCGCTGATGTTGGCGACCCGGCTCCGGACCGACTTGTGCCCTTTCGATTCAATCTTGCCGGGCCTCGGCGTCAACGCCGCCACCACGTCGTCCAGATTGCTGTCGAACAGCAGCGTGCCATGGCTGAACATCCGCCCCGAGGTCATGAACTGCGCGTTCCCCGAGATCTTCCGGCCATCGGCAACCAGGTCGTTCCGGCCGCCCAGTTCCGCCGGCACACCCAGCGTCTGGAGCTCCTCCATGACCGGTCGCAGGAAGTGCTCGTATCGGTTGAAGCGATCGGGCCGGTAGGGCGTCATGAAGCTGAAGTTGAGGTTCCCCAGATCATGATAGACCGCGCCGCCGCCGGAAATCCGGCGCACCACATGGAGCCCGCGCTCCCGCACCACCACCGGATCGACTTCCTCGATGGTGTTCTGGTTCCTGCCGATGATGATGGACGGTTCGTTGATGTAGAAAAGCAGGCAGTCTTCGCCGGGAAACCGGTGACGAAGCACGTACTCTTCCAGCGCAAGATTCACTCGCGGATCGGTAATGCCGCGATTGTCGACGTACAGCATGTATCTCCCAAACGTTCCCGCTCAGAATTCGCCGAGCAGGGCGATCTCCGGCTCGAGATGATGACCGAACCGCTGCTCCACCTCCTGCTGAGCCCGCGCGATCAGTCCCATGACATCGCTCGCGGCGGCACCGCCGGCGTTGACGATGATATTGGCGTGCAGCTGGTAGATTTGCGCTCCGCCAAGACTGGCGCCCTTGAGGCCGCACTGGTCGATCAGCCGCCCGGCGCCAACACCTTCGATCTTCTTGAAGATCGACCCCGCGCTGGGATAGACGTCCAGCCACGGGTGGCGGGCGCCGCGCCAACTGAGGTTCTCCTGAATGATCCGGTGGAGCGCGGCCGGATCGCCCGGGGTCAGACGAAAGACCGCCGAGAGCGCGATATCGGCCCGATGGTGAAATACCGAATCGTCGTAGCCAAACGCCACGTAATCCGGCCCCACAGTGCGGCGCTCCCCCTCGGCCGAGAGGATTTCGCAGCTCTCGAACACCTCGGCAATGAACATGGTGCGTTCGCGATCGGGTGCGGGCGACAGAAAGTGCAGGTTCTGCCGCAGCGCCCCGCCAACGGTGCTGGGGATTCCGGCGTAATGCTCCAGGCCGGCCCACCCCTGTTGGGCGGTGGCCAGCACCAGGTCGCCCACCACCACGCCGCTTTCGGCCCAGAGCCGGCCGGTGGAGTCGAGCTCCCAGTGGCGCGCCTGGTTGACGATCACCAATCCGCGAACGCCCCGGTCGCTCACCAGCACGTTGGCGCCGAGACCCAGAACCAGGTGCGGCAGGCCAAGCTGCCGGGCCACCGTCACCGCGCGGGCCAGTTCGTCGGCGCTCCGGGCGTGGTACAGCAGGTCGGCTGGGCCGCCGATCCGGAAGGTGGTATAGGGAGCCAGCGGCACGTTGCGCCGGACCCGATCGGGCCCCAGCGCCGCAATCAACTCCGTGCCCGCATCAGGAACAGTGGTCATTCAGGTACTTTGTTAGAGTAGAAACCGGAATCTAACCCGACCAGGAGGAGGAAGGTGATGCCGAGTCCCCGCGACGTCGAGGCCGCCCGAGCGCGAATCGGCGACGTGATCGTCCGGACCCCCACGGTGCCGGCGCTGGCCCTGCGCCATCGGCTTCCCTGCCCGCTCTGGCTCAAGCTGGAGACCTTCCAGCGGACCGGGTCGTTCAAGGACCGGGGCGC
>DASSTY010000209.1:0-6944 GCA_035707585.1 Gemmatimonadales bacterium | reverse complement strand
GCCTGCAATGGCGGACCAGTACCGCGGGCAAGATCGTTCGCGGTGGTCAGGATGATCCCGTACCCACAAAGCGCGGCAGCTGGCGACAGCGGCGCGGCGGCATGGCGACAGCGGCGCGGTGACATGGCGACAGCGGCGCGGTGACCGCTCGGCGCCGCGTCCGGAGGACGCTCCACCCGCCCGGCCTTCCAGGCGACCCCACCCAAGCCGGGTGCTCCGCCCGGGGTTCGGCCGGTATACAAGTACTTGTATACCCCCGAAAGGGCCCGTCCGAGGTACCGTCCTGGGGGGGCCGGTCACCAGTCGGGCAGGGAGATCCCTCGACTCGCTGCGCTCGCTCGGGATGACGGCGGTCCGTCCGGTCCGCCCGTCCTCCGTTCTCGGCCGTTCTCGGCGCTCAAGCGCCGGCTCGGCCACCTGCGCTGAAGCGCTCACGGAGCCGCGCGCCCGACCCGCTCCAGCCTCGTTGCCGAGCCTGCCTTCGAGCGCCGAGTACCGTCTTCCCGTCTTCCCGCCTTCCCGCCTTCCCGCCCACTGTCCGCCTGTCCGCCTGTCCGTCCGTCCGTCTGTCCGTCCGTCCGTCCGTCCGTCTGTCCATCCCGCTTATTATCCATCATGCCCAAATCCCCCACCGGCCCCGTCCAGGTCCTCGGCATCTGCGGCAGTTTGCGGAAAGAGTCGTATAACCATGCGCTTCTTCGGGCTGCCATGGAGCTGGCGCCGGCGGACATGGTGATCACCGAGTTCCAGGGACTCGGCGACATTCCCCCATACAATCAGGACGTCCAGGCAACCGGCGACCCCGACTCGGTCGTGCGATTCAAGGACGCCATCCGAGCGGCCGATGCGCTGCTGATCGCGACGCCGGAGTACAACTACGGCATTAGTGGTGTGCTCAAGAACGCGATCGATTGGGCCTCGCGGCCGCCCAGCGAAACCCCGCTGAACGGCAAGCCGACTGCGCTGATGGGCGCCTCCACCGGCGCCTCCGGCACGATGCGGGGCCAACTGGCGCTCCGGCAGTCGTTCGTCTTCACCAACACCCCCGTGCTGCTCAAACCGGAAGTCTACGTCAGTTTCGCGGCTACCCGCTTCGATGCCGAGCTGCGGCTTACCGACGACAAATCCCGCGGGTTCATTCGCCAGCTGCTCGAGGCGTTGGTCACCTGGACACGACGGCTGACCGCGCCGAGCTGAGCATCGCTGAACCGCGCCCGCTGCTATTTAATGGTGTACAGATACGCTGCGATGTCGCGGGCTTCGGCTGGCGTGACGCCGAGCGTCGGCATCGCGTTCCCGGGCACTACCTGCTGGGGATCTCTGATCCATCGCTCCAGATTATCCGGCGTGTTCGGCAGCATGCCGGCGATGTAGGTTCGGAGCGCCATGCTGGTGAGCGGAGGTCCCACCAGCGCGTTGGCCCCGGGTACGCCGGGGATCGTGTGGCAGGCGCCGCATCCGTAGTGCTGGATCAGCTGCCGCCCGTGATCGGGTTGCGCGCCCGAGAGTGCCACCGGAAGCTGATCGCTCCGATTCTGGCAGCCGGTCGTGCCGGCCGCGGTCAGCACGAGCATCATCCCGGCAATCCGTCGGAATCTCATCGCGGCTCCGGCAGCGAACGCACCGGACGGCCGGCAGCGTTGGCGCGGCGGCCGGCCAGGGCCAGCCATGACGCCGTGATGGCGAGTGCGGCTGCGAGGTACGTGAGACACGCCGGCACCCACATGATGAGCCCGCCGAGCTGCTGGTCCTGGAGTGGCGAGAAGCCCCAGATGGCAGTGCGGCCAAGATAGACCGAGTACCACGGCTGCTCCGACATGGTGAGAAGCGCACCCAATCCGGAGCTGCACACGGCCGCGCCAAAGAGCAGCAGCACCGCAGAGCCAGAGCGACCCGATCTTCCTACCGCGCCGAACACCACCCACCAGAAGATCAGTGCCGAGCCGAGAAAGGCCAGATGCTCCAGCGCATGGATCGGCTCTGATCGGAGCGCGGCATCGTACGGTCCTGGCAGGTGCCAACCCAGCAGAATCACCAGATAGATCGAGAGCGCAACGATTGGCTGGCTCAGCATCCGCCATCCAGTGCCAATCCCGCCTCGGCTCAGACGGGTGAGTGCGCGCCGTGTTTCGACCGGCAAGAGCCACAGAAGCCGGCGCTCCGGTCGCCCGAGTATCAGCAGGGGAGCGGCTGCCACCATCAGCAGCTCGTGCTGAATCATGTGGGCAACGAAGATCTGCTCGCCCAGCGGATGCAGCGGAGAAACCAGCGCGACAACGAGCAGCAGCCAGCCCGCGGCAAAGCAGGCAGATTCGCGGCCGCGCGTACGGTCCGCGCGGCGATGCTCCCGCCGCCGTATCAGGTTGCCGGCGACGTATACCGCTCCCAGCAGTGCGAGGCCCGTTAAAATCGACGGATCCCATTCCCACGCGCGCCAGACGGCGCTCGGCGCCACCGGCGTCAGCACGGCCCGAAGAACCCCAGTGGGAGCCACTGCGCCACTATCACGAGACTGAACAGCCCGCTGGTGAATAGGCCGAACAGGGTGGTGAACTGATGCCGCGCCGGTGCGGGAGGCTCCGGTGCGGGCTGCCGGCTCCGCTCACGCCACGCCACCGCTCCGGCCGCGAGCGCGATCACCAGCGCGACCGCATGGACTATATGCAGCCATCCGGTTGCGCCGGTGGAGCAGGCGCTGGGAACCCATTGGTAGGAGAGCTGCTGCTGCGCGGCCCAGGCAAGCGGAGGTGCCAGAATGGCGAACCACTGTGCCGTCCTGCTCTCGGTCGCCTGGCCCGATGTCGCCCGGTTCACGTGATACTTCCATGCAGCAGGTACGGGCTCAGGAACACCATCGCGCCCAGCGGGATCCACGACGCCACCAGGAAAAGCCAGTAGAAGCCTGAATCATCGGCGTCCGAGAAAAACTTCTCTTCGAATCGCCGGCTCCGAAGCAGGAACAGAATCATCGCGACTTCGAACAGGTTCACCACCAACAGGGTGCTGTGGAACCCGAGCGTCAGCCACGCCGCCGAGCCATAGGCATTGGTATCCCAGCGGCAATTGAGCGACACGAACTCGCCGGCCCGCACGGCAGTCGAGGCGATCACGAATACCAGCAGCACGCTCATCCAGAGCGTAAGCCGCGGCAGAGCTCGACTCTGAGCTGCGCGCCGGAGCAGGATCGCCGGCCAGATCGAAACCAGCAGGAGGCCGCCCTGCACAGCCGGCCAGAGCAGATCGGGGCGAGGCGTGTGAAGCGGAGGCCACGCGTGGAAGTTGCGCCAGAGGTAGAAATAGACCGCGACACAGATGAAGAGCGAAGTGCCCTCGATCAACATGAATCCGAGGGTGCCCCACCAGAGCAGGTTGGCGGGCCCGAAGGTAACGCCCCCAAGCTCCGAAACATCGATGCTGGGCGCGGGTGCGGCGCTCATGCCGGCTCACTCGCTTCTGCGCGAAGCTGCCGCGCATGATCCTTCGCCGAGGGCCATCCCCAGGCGATCAGCGTGAAGAGCAGGAGTACGCCGCCGATCGGCAGCCCCCACGGAGTAAAGATCAGAACGATGATCGTGGTGCTGGTCGCCAGCGCGGCAAGAAATGGGACGATGCTCGGCTCCGGGTGCCGGTGCAGGCTGTCGGGGCGGGCGTCGATTACGGTGGTGAGCAGCGCTTCACGAATGTCGGTTCGGAGCCCGCGGACAATCGGGCGCTCGGGGCTGCGGTCCCACAGCGCGGAGCGCCCTTCGACTACGGGGACGTACACGAAGTTGTAGCTCGGCGGCGGCGACGACGTTGCCCACTCAAGTGAATCGGCTTCCCATGGATCGTCGGGAGCGCGCACCCCCGCGGCCCAGCTGCGAATCACGTTGATCAGGAACAGGATGACGCTCACGGTAATTACCGCTGCGCCGATACTGGCAACCAGGTTGAGGGTGCCCCAGCCGGTTCCCGGGAGATAGGTATACACCCGTCGCGGCATCCCATCGAGCCCCAGCCGGTGCATCGGGAAAAAGGTGACGTTCACGCCGATCAGAAAGAGCCAGAACTGCCACACTCCCAACTTTTCGTTCAGCATTCGCCCGGTCACCTTGGGGAACCAGTAGTAGAACGCGCCGAAGAGCGGGAACACCGCGCCGCCCAGCAGGACGTAATGGAAATGGGCCACGATGAAGAAGGTGTCGTGCACCTGCAGATCGAACGGCACCGAGGCGATCATGACCCCGCTCAGGCCGCCGATCAGAAACGTTGCCGCGAAGCCCAGCACGAACAGGAGCGGCACCGTGATCCGGGGCCGCCCGGTCCAGAGCGTTACGATCCAGCAGAAGAACTGGACCCCGGTAGGGATCGCGATCATGGCGCTCGCCGCACTGAAGAAGCTTTCGCCCAGCATCGGCACCGTGGTCGCGAACATGTGATGAACCCAGAGGCCGAACGAGAGGAATCCCGTCGCGACCATCGAGAGGACGATCGCGGTATAGCCAAAGACCTCCCGGCGGCTGAAAGTCCCCACGATCTGCGACACCATGCCCAGCGCCGGTAGGAAGATGATGTAGACCTCGGGGTGCCCGAAGAACCAGAAGACGTGCTGCCAGAGGAGCGCGTCGCCCCCTTCGGCGGTGTTGAAGAACTGGGTTGAGACCAGCCGGTCGGCCGCGAGCATGAATGTGCTGCCGGTCGCCACCCACGGCATCGCAAATACGATCATGAACGACACCACCAGCTGCGACCAGACGAAGAGCGGCAGCCGGTCGATCGACATCCGCGGTGCGCGGCACTTGAAGACGGTCACGATGATTTCGACCGCCGCCACCAGCGCGGCGATTTCGGTGAACGTGACCATCTGGGCCCAGATGTCGACCCGCTTGCCGGGAGAGAATGCCGGTCCGGCCAGCGGTACGTAGCTGAACCACCCGGCATCCGGCCCGGTGTTGGTGAGAAGCCCTACGTAGAGGAGCAGCCCGCCGATCAGATAGACGTAATAGCCAAAGGCATTCAGCCGGGGAAAGGCGATATTCCGGGCGCCCACCATGAGCGGGACGAAGTAGATACCCAGAGCGTTCATCATCGGCACGGCAAAGAGAAACATCATGGTGCTGCCGTGGACGGTGAACACCTGGTTGTAGGTGTCCGGCCCGAGAAGGGTGCCCTCGG
Organism: Gemmatimonadales bacterium; assembly: GCA_035707585.1. Taxonomy (GTDB): domain Bacteria; phylum Gemmatimonadota; class Gemmatimonadetes; order Gemmatimonadales; family GWC2-71-9; genus DASSTY01. The sequence continues at coordinate 1,790 of DASSTY010000209.1, read as the reverse complement.
GTCGGGCCAGCTGGGCCCGGATCAGCGCGGCGTTGATTCCTCCCGCCAGGAAAAAGCAGAACGCCGTGACGATGTACCGGCGGCCAATCGCCTTGTGGTCGGTCGTGCTGAGCCAGCCGATCACTCCCGGCCGGTGTGCCCAGGTACGCTCAAGGGCGGCCGCCTCGGCCGCAAGATCGTCGGCGGTGGGCGCCGGTACCACGATCGTGCTGGTCATCGCAGCGAACCCAGGTAGTCGAGCAGGGCGTGGAGGTCCGCCGGCGAGAGCTGGTTGGGCGGCATCAGAACGCCGGGCTTGATTCGCTGGGGATTCATGATGAATCCGGCCAGCCATCCGCGGCGGTTCGGGATGGTGCCGGCGGCCAGCGTTTGGCGGGCAGCAAGATGGGTCAGGTCGGGTCCCACCCGACTGCCCGCGGGGGTACCACGGATCGTGTGGCACATGACGCAACGCCCCTCGAGGAACACGGCCTCTCCTCGGCGCGCCGATTCAGTGGCGGGTGCAGCTGCGGGCCCGTGCTCGCCCGCGAGCCAGGCAGCGAAGCTGTCGGCCGGCTCGGCGATTACCAGAAAGCTCATCTTGGCATGCTCATGGCCGCAGAATTCGGCGCACTCTCCGCGGTAGATTCCCGCTGAGGCGGCCTGGAAGCGGATCCTTCCAGGATACCCTGGAATCAGATCGCGCTTACCGGCCAGGCTTGGCACCCAGAAGCTGTGGATCACGTCAGCGGTGTGGAGCCGCACCACCACCGGACGGCCCACCGGGATGTGGATTTCGTTTGCGGTGGTGACCTGGAGCGAAGGGTCCGCCGAGGGATAGGTCACCTCCCACCACCACTGATGTCCGGTTACGTCGATCACCAGCGCGTCCGGTTCCGCTGCGGAGAGTTTGCGGCCGGTTCCGAAATCGACGATCAGGAACGCGAACAGGATCAGCACGGTCACGCCGGTCGCAATCATCACAGCGAGCCGAGCGCCCGACTCGGTTATGGCGTCGGCAGTATCGCGCCGCTTTCGCAGGGCCGAGTAGATGAATGCCGCGAGGACCAGAATGTAGACCACGGCCGCGGTGATCCAGAGAAATTTCCATAACCCGTCTACCGCCGCGGCGGCAGGCCCGCCGGGCGACAATGCGTCATGAGCGCCCTGCCAAAGAGTGGTGAGGTTCATCATGGGCCGGCACCAGCGGGGCGCGCCGCCGGCTGTGGTTCCCGGCGGTGGGTGGATTGTTCGGATGACTTGACCTGCATGTGGTCGGAACGGCCCGGTGCTACGTCCTTCCGGAGCAGACCGCTCAGCGAGCGCACATATGCAACGAGCTCCCAGGCCTGCTGATCGGTGATTCGCCCTCCGAACGCCGGCATGCCGTTGGGCCGGCCCTGCATGATGGTCTGATAGACGTTCTCCGGTTCGCTACCGTAGATCCACTGATCATCCATCAGTGCCGGCCCGATGGCTCCTCCGCCATGCGCGTGGCACCCCACGCAGTTGAACTGGCTGTAGAGCCGCTTGCCCATCGCCGTCGCGTAGGCGTTCTGTTCGGCCGGATTATTGACCGAGAGCCGGGCGGCTGACGGACCAGGGTGGAGAGTGTCCTGCGTGACGACCGGCGTAGATGATGATCCGGGCGCCTGTGAGACGAACACCCGCGCCTCACGGCGGCACCCGCCGGCGAGCGTTGCGGCGGCGACCAGAACTCCCAGCACCGCCGCGCGGCCGCGGCGACGGTCAGGGGAGCGCGAAGACATACAGCGTCCCGCCGGGGGTGGTCTTCTTTGGCAGATCGCGCA
>DASSTY010000208.1:0-5277 GCA_035707585.1 Gemmatimonadales bacterium | reverse complement strand
ATTCGGTCGTGGCGACTCTGCCCGACGAACTGCGAGCGCGACTTCAAAAGGTGGCACTCGACGCCTACCGCGCGGTTCGCGTGCGCGATTACGGTCGAGTCGATCTCCGGCTCACCGAGAGCGGAGAGATCTACGTTCTCGAAGTGAACCCGAGCTGCTATCTGGAAAAGAAGAGTGAGTTCGCCATGGCAGCCGAAGCCGCCGGCATCCCATACCCCGAGCTGATCCAGCGCATCGTGGAGCTGGCGATGAAGCGGCAGGATCGGAGGGCGGCGCCGAGGTGACGAGAAGCGGGAAGCGCGAAACGGGTCGTGGGTCGTGGGACGTGGGTCGTGAGGTGGACGGACAGGCGGGAAGACGGGAAGACGGGAAGACGGGATGACGGGAGGATGGTAGGGGCGCGTTGCGCGCGGCCGTGATGCGGGGCGGCATCGGTATCATCCCGAGCGGAGCTGCGTCATCCTGAGCGCAGCGAAGGATCTTGCCGGCGGGCGCCCCGACCTGCGCCGCGCCATGACTCACGACCCACGACCCACGACTCAGGAGCGACGCATGCCTCGCGCCTACTCCATATACCTCCCCCTCGCCACGTAATTCATCGCCAGCGCGGTGACGAACGTCGTAACGCCGATGATGGCTTCGCGCTCGCGGGGTTCGGGGTAGCCCAGCTCCAGCTGCGCTGCGCGGACGGCCAACTGGCGAGCCAGCGCGCGGGTGCGCTCGGGAAAGTGGCCGGTCCAGCGGAATACATCGGCGGTGAGAGTGCGCTCCAGCCGGCGAATCAATCCGGCGGCGGGGCGAACCGGTCCGCCATCACCGGAGCCGTCGCCATCCAGCTCCTGGAAGATGGCGCGCAGCGGCCCGTCGAACCCCGGCGGCAGCTCCTCGCCTTCGCCGGCCGCCTCCGCGTAGAACTGCCCGATTGAATAGTCGATCTCGGCGACGTCTTCATCCAGCTCTTCTGCCAGAATCACCGGCTCCGCGTCGCGCAGCGCAGTCATGACTCGATCGCAATACTCCAGTTTGCGGAGCGCATCGGGCCAGCCGGCATATTCGGTGCGCCAGTCGAGCCCCGGTGTCATCCAGACGGCGAACGTCTCCGCCCAATCCTCATCGGGATGTTTCTGCGCGTACCAGCCGGGCAGATGGCGAACGTATCGGCGGCTGAACGGCTCCGGCCGGTAGTACTCCTCGTACGGCCGAGTGATCGCGCCGAACCGCTCGATCCACTCCTCGGCGGTGAAGAGCCGGTAGGCGTAGTTCACGACGTGTCCCATCTCGTGCCGCAGATAGCGCAGAATATCCGCCCGATCAAAACCTTCGACGTGCCCCACCCGCTCCGCGTGCAGCGCGGTCAGCTCGGGATCGGCCAGGTAGAAGGGAATCGCGATGGCGATGGTCTCGAACGGGACACCCCATTCGGTCGAGAGATAGAACCGGGGCCGGACCCGCGTGATCCCGGCCCGGTCCAGCTCCCGCTCGAACTCCAGCACGATCGGCTCGAGCCGGGTGCCCCGGATGGCGAGCCCCAGCTTGCGGATGGGGGTGGACCAGCGGGTCGACTCGTGGAAGGCCGGGGTGGACATGATCGTGGGTCGTGGGTCGTGGGTCGTGGGTCGAGAGGGCGGGGGCGTCGCCCATGCCGGTTCGGGTGGCCAGATATATACTACCGCCATGCCACCCCGCGCCTCTCCGGTCGTTCCGCCCACGGTTCGGGGGCTGGCGCTGGTGTCGCTGTTCAACGACTTCGCCAGCGAGATGATCTATCCGCTCCTCCCGGCGTTCGTGGCGACGACGCTGGGCGGGGGAGCCGTGGCGCTGGGGGTGCTGGACGGCGCGGCCGACCTGACCGCGGCGGTGGTGAAATGGTTCAGCGGCCGGCTGGCGGACCGTCCCGGCTGGCGCCGCCCGATGATCCTGCTGGGCTACCTGAGCGCGGTGCTGGTGCGGCCGCTGATCTCGGTGGCGGGGGCGGCCTGGCAGGTGATCGGGTTCAGGGTGATCGACCGGATCGGGAAGGGGATTCGCACCCCGCCCCGCGATGCCCTGATCGCCGAGGTGACCCCGCTGGAAGCGCGCGGACGGGCGTTCGGCTTTCACCGCGGGGCCGATCATCTGGGGGCGGTGCTGGGCTCGCTCGCGGCCTGGGCGTTTCTGCGGGCGGGGACCGACGTGCGCCAGGTGATCGAATGGAGCCTCGCGCCAGGGCTGATCGCCTTCGTGGCGCTGTGGGTGGTGCTGCGCCCCGGCAAGGTTCGCCTGCAGCCGCCTGCTGTGGGCGCGGCGGCGGCGGCACGGACGCCGCAGGCGGAACCGCCTCGGGATGCGGTGGGACGGGTCTTCTGGATTCCCGTGCTGGCCCTGGCCGGCCTCACACTGGCCCGGCTTCCCGAAACCCTGATTCTCCTGCGGCTCCAGGACCTCGGCATTCCGCTGCTGGTGATTCCGGTGCTGTGGGCTGCGCTCCATGTCGTCCGGAGCGGCAGCTCTTACCCCGGCGGGGCGTTCACCGATCGGATCGGCTCTCGCTGGATGGTGGCGGGCGGCGGGCTGCTCTTCGCGGTGGTCGCCGCGCTGCTGGGATTGCGGCTGGCGCCGGTCGTCGCGGGTGCGGTGTTCCTGCTGTTTGGCGTGGTCGCGGGACTCACCGAATCGGCCGAGCGGGCGATGGTGGCGCGGCTGTCGCCCCGGCTGACCGGACGGGCGTTCGGGGCGTACCACGCACTGGTCGGGTTCGCCGCGCTCCCCGCCGGCCTGCTCTTCGGCGAGGTGTACGACCGCCTGGGCGGGCACTCGGCGTTCTGGCTCTCGGCCGTCGCCGCTGTGGTCGGTGTTGCGGTGTGGTTGGGGGCGTACCGGGGCGATCGGGGATAATTCAGCAGGGGCGCGGAAACCGCGCCCCTACGATCCCCCCGTTTCCCATTTCCCGTTTCCCGCCCACGTCCCACGACCCACGACCCACGACCCACGACCCACGTCCCACGACCCGCCCCATCACCCCTTATGAATGCTGACCCCTGCCGAATCGGCGTTCAACTGGAACACCGGCTTCCCGTTCTGGTCGCGGATCATGATGCGGGCGCCGTGCGACGAATCGGCGTCGATCTCCACCAGCTTCCGACCGTCGATGCCGGTGACGCTGATGTGCGCACCGCCGGTCTGGCTGTCGGCCCGGATCACAATCTCCTGGGCTCCGCGCTCACTGGCTTTCCGGGTGAGTTTCTCGACCTGAGCGGCCGGGGCGAATAGCGGGCGACGGACGGAATCGCTCGCGGAGACGAGCTCACCGAACTGCGCGTAACCGGGTTCGCTGCCGTCAGAGAGGCAGTGCAGATCGGACTCGCGGTCGTTCTGAAAGAGACTGTCGAGGGAGCCGGAAAGGGCCTTGCACTGGGCCAGCTGGTCGAGCGCCGAGTCGTTCATGACCAGGTTCACCCGCATGTACCGGAGGTCGGGCTGACCCTTGGGAGGTGCGATCCGGAGTTCGTTGACGGTGCCGACCGGAACTCCATCTACCTGGAGGGCGCCGAGCTCGTGGGGAATCACGCCCAGCGCAGTGAACCCGGCCACCGTTTGCTTGACCGCACTGGTGCCCCGTCTGACCAGCGTGACGCCGGCCATCCCGATAACGAAGACGACCACGGCGCCGAGCGCGATCTTGATCCACAGCCGATTCATGGCGACCCTCCAGGTGTTTCAGAGTGGGACGACGCCGCGCGTCCAAAAGTTTCAGTTCCTGCTTGCGGGCTCCCCGATCGGCCCGTACCATTGACTGCCTATGCCCTTTCCCCCACACGCCTTCGGCCATCGGCCGGCCTGGGAAGGCGACGCCCCGGAGACGGGCGGCGCGGTAGCGGAAGCTGCCCAGCCGCAGCCGGTCAGCAAGGGCTTCCGGGGCAAGACGGCGCTGGTAACGGGCGGGGCGACGGGGCTGGGCCGCACGATCGCGCTGGAATTCGGGCGGCTCGGCTGCAATGTCGCGTTCTGTTTTGTGGAAATGAAGGGCCGCGACTGCACCGAGACGGCGCTGCTCACCGAGACGGCGCTGATGGCGATGGGCGTCGGGGTCTACGCGGCGCGGTGCGATGTTCGCGATCGCGGAGCGATCGAGCTCTTCGTGGAGCAGGTCAAGAGCCGGCTCGGCTCGGTCCATTATCTGGTCAATAACGCCGGGATCGCCAACGACGGAGCGCTCTGGCGAATGAGCGATGAAGCGTGGCGAGCGGTACTCGATACCAACGTGACCGGCGCGTTCAACTGTATTCGCGCGGTGGCGCCGGTGTTTCGCGATCAGCGCTACGGCAAGATCGTCAACATCAGCGCTCATCAGGCCGAGCGGCCCGGGTTCGGCGTCGCCAACTACGCGGCGAGCAAGGCCGCGCTGCAGGGGCTGACCCGGGCCGCCGCGGTGGAGCTGGGGCCCGCCAACGTCAATGTCAACGCGGTGGCGCCGGGGTTCATTCGCACCGAGCGAATGGCGATGCTACCACCCGAAGTCATCGAGCGCGCCCGCAAACATTCGGTGCTTGGCCGGGTGGCCGAGCCCGAAGATGTTGCCCACGTCGTTTCCTTCCTTTGTTCCGAAGCTGCGCGTCACATCACCGGCCAGACGCTGGTGGTGGATGGCGGGCTTTCCATGGAGTAAATCCCGCTCCCAATCCGGTTTGGTTTCACCGTCGCCCGGGTTAACTTCCCGGCACTTCACGGGGGGACTATGGGAGGATCCTGGAAAATTCTTCCGTGGCTCGGCGCTGCGGTGCTGGCCGCGTGCGGCGGCCGTCACCCGGTCAACGGGCCCACGCCAGCAGAGGCGCAGAAGCCGCCGGAGCACGTGCTCAACACGATGATCCTGGCCGGCCAGAAGATTCCGGTCCTGCCGATCACCATGGTTGTCGCCGCGCCCGAACTGGCGGGCGACAGCGCGTACGGCCAGCTGCGCAGCCATCGTATCTCTCTGCTCTGGGCCGACTCCATCATCGGCGAAGGGCTTCAGACTCATGCTTCGGAAGTGAACTGGATTCTCCCGCCCGAACTCCGCAAGGTTGCGCGCCGTTCTCCCGGCATCGTGCCCGATCCCGATCAGATGGGGCAGTCGGTAATGCGGAGTCCCAAGCTGGATCGCGCTCCCGGGCAACTGGCCGCGGGGCTGCGCGGGCTCATCGCTGTGGCAGGTGGGCGCAACGTCCTGATCCCCGCGGCTCTGGGCCTTGCCCGTGCCGACAGTACCCGGGTGCGCGCCGACCTCTCGCTGGTGCTGCTCGATGGGCGGGGGAATCA
>DASSTY010000207.1:0-8694 GCA_035707585.1 Gemmatimonadales bacterium | reverse complement strand
CAACCCCGAACGCCTTCGTGTACCAGCTTTTGGCCTCGAGCAAGTCGGGCACGTGGTAAATGACCGTGTAGATCCCGCGGAATGGCGGCTGCATAGACACCTTCAGGATGAGGGTCCAACGGCACTGACGTGTCCCGCCACGATGCGCCACGGCCCGTCGCTTTCCCGGGCCCATACGCGGGTGTAGCGGTACGTGCCGGAAAACTCGGTGCCGTTTACCTCCACCACCAGGTGCGTTCGCAGCGACACGATGCGAACGTTGTCGCCCACCGGCCGGATTCGAAGCTCCTCCAGCTGGTGCTCCCGAAACCGCACGGCGCCCGATGCATGCGCCGCCAAGTCCTGCGCCTTGGTGGCAAGCTGGCCATCGGGTCCGGTAAAGAGGAGATCGTCGGCAATGAGCCGCTCGAGCGCGACGACGTCGCCCGCCAACTGCGCGGCTCTCAGTTCGGCTTCGAGCGCCGCAATCTCCGCATCCGCCACGACCCACGACTCACGACTCACGACGCCCCTACTCCTCACTCGCCTTGAACTTCTCCCACCCGGCCGGCGGCTTCCAGGGATAACCGGGCTCGAATCGCTTCCACAGCATCGCGGAAACTTTCCGGATCAGATCCCACCCCGCATTGTGCAACGCCCAACTGGTGTCGGCCTGGTTCTTCGTGATCACCGAAAAGACGTAGTCGCCATGAGGCGCGTTGACCAGCACGACTTCCGAACGCGAACGATCGACCGCTCCCTGCTTGGAGGCCGCCTGAATCCAGGGCGGAATCTGCGAGATGGCCTGGGCATTCCAGAAGGTGCGAGTCAGCACCCGGTAGAGCTCCTGACTGGCGGCGGGGCTCACAGCGCGGCCCTTCCGGATCATCACCAGCAGATTGGCAATTTCCCTCGGCGTGGTCTGGCCCCAACCGTAGCGCTCCCAGTCATCGTGCCGGCCCGGGGTGCGCGAGTTCATTCGCGTCGAATCGAATCCGTTGGACGAGAGCCAGTGGTTGATCGCGACTCCCCCGCCGGCCAGCGACTGCAGCCAGAGGGCGGCGGTGTTGTCGCTCATCGTCGCCGTGAGCATGATGACACGGCTCATCTCGACGGGCGTGCTGTCGCGGAACGAACCGAGGATGTCGCCGCCGGGGTATTCCAGAGAATCGGTGTACATCAGCCGCTGCTGCACCGAGAGACTGCCGTGCTCCAGCGAATCGAACAGCGTAAGCAGGATCGGTACCTTGATCATGCTGGCGGTGGGGAAGAGTTCGTCGGCGTTGACTTCGGCCGTGACGTCGGTGCGGAGGTTGCGCACGTAGATCCCCACCCGGCCGTCGAAGCTGTCGGCCAGCGCCTGCAGCGAACGTTCCAGATGGCGATCGCGCGACGGGCGCTGCTGCGCTGCCGCCCCAACCGGCAGGGCGACGGCAAGCAGCGCCGCGAGGGCGGCGCGGATCATGTCGGCGGGAAATTCAGGGAATCGAACTCGAGTCCGGCGGCGGCCATCCGCTCGATCTGGGCGGCGATTTCGTGGGCATCGGCCAGGTCGGTATCGAGACTGCGGCGGTTCCAGGCGCGGCCTTCCAGCCGTACGAGGGCGGTCCGGATCCGGCGAAGCGCGGCGACCACGGCCCGGTACCGCCGTCCCGCTTCGGAGATGGCCGCATCGAGATCGGATTGCTGAGGCGGCTGAGCCAGGCGCCGGATGGTGGTGAGGCCCTGAAGCTCGTCCCGAAGCCGCCGGCTGTCGGTCCCCAGCCGGTGCAGCAGCGGGGGGAGCTCGGCCAATGCTTCCCGGCTGTCGCTTCGGAGCTCGTCGTAGCTGGCGGCGATAGCCGCGATCAGCGCTTCATCGGCTGGAGCGGGGGGTTCAAACGGCACGCCGGCGGGCGGGCGCTGTCGCCGCCAGTGGGTTCGAAGGAAGCTGATCCACCGGGGCGGGCCGGAGCCCGCCCCGGGGGTGGGATCGATTGCCACGAGAGCCTCGAAGTGCGTCGGGGACTCTCTATTACTACGCCCAGACGGGCCGGTCCGCAACCACCCCCGGCAGGCTCAGCGCCCGGCGGGGCCGGCCTGCGCCTTGGCCACGGCGCTCCGCTCGGCCAGCCGGAAAATGTCCTTCTGGGAGCGGCCCTCGCGGAGGAGCCGGAGCGCCGCCTCGAGCTGGGCATCGGTGTCGATATTCCGGCGGAACGCAATCGAATCACCGAACGCGGCGTGGGCGATCCGCGCCGTCAGCATCCGATCGAGCATCGGCGATGCCGCATCGAACGACTTCCGGTCGACCTTCACTCCGGCCGAGTTGAGCCGAGCGTAGAGCGTGTCGCGCCAGGCGGGCTGCATGGTGAAGTCCGGCTTGACCTGCGACTTGAGCTGCAACGCGTAATCGAAGATGGTGGAATAGGCGGCCTGGCTCTTGGGGCCGATCTCCCGCAGGAACTGCTGTTCGGCGGTCGTGATGGTGTCGGGTGCTACCGCCACGTCGGGAGTGATGGCGCCGCCGCCGTAAACCGCGCGCCCCGCGTCGGAGTGATAGACCGGACGCGCCGCCGTGTCGGGATGGATCGAGTCCGGCTTGATCTCGACCAGCTCGCCGTCGGGGAGCAGCTTCCGCGGCTTCTGGATGGACCGCCCGCTCGGCGTGAGCCACTTGCCGGTGGTGAGCTTGAGCGACCACCCGCCATCCAGCGGATACAGCGTCTGCACCAAGCCCTTCCCGAATGAGGTAGAGCCGAGAATCACCGCGCGGTCGTGGTCCTGGAGCGCACCCGAGACGATCTCGGTGGCCGACGCCGAGCCGCCGTCGAGGAGGACGATCATCGGAAGGGTAGGCGCCACCGGCTGATCTTCCGTGCGGTACACTTCCGGCTCGGAATCGCGGGTCTCCACGCTGGCGACCAGGCTGCCTTCCGGGAGGAACAGACTGGCGATTCGAATCGCCTGATCGACACTCCCGCCTCCGTTGCCGCGCATGTCGAGCACCAGCCCGCGGTCGCCCTCGCGGATCAGGCGGGCCAGCGCCTGTCGTACTTCCTGCGAGGAGGTTTCGCTGAAGACCTGCAGCGGCAGGTAGCCGATCTTGCCATCCAGCGTCGTGGCGAACGGCACCGCCGGCATGTGAACCAGCTGGCGGGTAAACCGGCCGACGATCGGCTGATCCACCCCCGGCCGCACGAAAGTGACCTCGACCGAGCTGCCGGGAGTTCCCAGCAGGCGGCCCGATACCGCGGTGAGTGATTCGCCGCGAACCGTGTCTCCATTTACCGCAAAGATCTCGTCGCCCTCGAAGACGCCGCCGCGTTCGGCGGGAGAGTTGGGGAAGACGCGGGCGATAATGGTGCGGCCGCCGTGATCTTCGATCAGCATTCCGAGGCCGCCGTACTTGCCGGCAACGGCCTCGCGGGAGAATCGGGCAAGCTCCTCGGGCGACATCAGCTCGGCGTAGGGATCGCCCAGCTGTTCGACCAGCCCGCGGGCGGCCTTTTCGTAGATCGCATCGGTGCTGATGGTATCGACCGCCTTGCTCGAAACCAGCGAAAAGACCTGGGCAAAGAGATCGGCTCCCCGGGAGGCGTGCTGCTGCAGGGCGCCTCCGAGCAGGAGGAGAGGGAGGGTGGCGACAGCCACCAGGGTTGTCCTACGGCGCATGGGCCTGGTACTCCAGCGAAAGGATGGCGGGCGCGCCCGGAAACGGCGGCCCGGCCGGTCTGCGGTGTACTTCAGTATCTCCCTAACGGTACGGGTGGCGCAATCGTTCCGGTTTCAGGGGCGGCAGGTTGCCTGGGACTGGCTGGCCCGGCAGGTTGAGGGCAGACGGACAGACGGACAGACGGACAGACGGACAGACGGACAGACGGACAGACGGACGGGGGATGGGAGGCGGGGTGGCGGCGCTGCTGGTGTTCGGGATCACGCTGACGATTGCGGTGCTGGTTTCCGACCTGGCCTCCCGCAGCGTACTCTCGACCACCGTGGTCTTCCTCCTGGCGGGCTTTCTGGCCGGCGGCGCGGTGCTGGGTGTGGTGCATGCGGCACCGGACGACAACAGCGTCCATCTGGTAATCGAGCTGGCGCTGGTCAGCACCCTCTTCAGTGACGGCACCCGGGCGCCGCTCCGCGAGTTGCGGGGCGGGCTGGGACTGCCGGCCCGCGCATTGGTGGTGGGGCTTCCACTTACTATCGCGGCGCTGGGGATTCTGGCTCACCTGCTGCTCCGGCTCCCCTGGCGGGAGGCGCTGCTGCTCGGCACCGTGCTGGGCCCCACCGACCCGGTGTTCGCCACCGCCATCGTGTATCGGCAGGATCTTTCGGCCCGTCTCCGCCGGCTGCTCAACGTTGAAAGCGGGATGAACGACGGACTGGCATTTCCGATTCTGCTGGTATTGATGTACGCCCTCTCGCCGGCGCAGGCGCTCGAGGCGCTGCTGCTGCCCACCACGCTCGGAATTCTGCTCGGTGTCGCCGTCGCCTGGGTGGTTCATCGGCTCGAACGGCTGGGACCGCTGGGCGCCAGCCAGCCGTATCGGCCGATGGCGGCATTCGCGCTGGCGCTCACCGTCTTCGCACTCTCCAAGCTGCTCGGCGTCAACGAGTTTCTCGCCGCGTTCAGCGCAGGGGTGACGGTAGCGACGCTCCGGAGTAATCTTTCGGCTGAGTTCCGGGGATTTACCGAGAGCGTCGCCAATCTGTTCAAGTTCGCTGCCGTGTTTCTGTTCGGCGCGCTGATCTCGCCGGAACTGGTGGCCCAACTGGGCTGGGAGGCCTATCTCTTCGCGGTGCTGGCACTGGTGGCGGTTCGTCCCGTTGCGCTGGGGCTGTCGCTGATCGGCTCGCGAATGAACTGGCGCAACTTCGTTGCCGCCGCCTGGTTCGGTCCCAAGGGATTTGCGTCGGTGCTGTTCGCCGTAATGGTGCTGGAACAGGGCGCCACCGATGCCAGTGAAATCTTTCATGTGGCTGCGCTGATCATTGGGTTGTCGATGGTAGCCCACTCTTCTACCGGTGTTCTGATGGCGCGCTGGCTGCTGGCCCGGCAGAGCGACGTTTCGGGCGATGCTCCGGTTGCGGGCTCAGCAGGTTCGGGTTATCCATAGACTTCCCACTCTCGACAGGCTTCCAGTCGGCGAGATCTTCGAGCCCATTCGCGTGAGGTGACACGGCGGCATGAGCTCCGGAATCACGCTGATCCTCATCGTTGCCGGCGCGTATCTCGCCGCGCATCTGGCGTTCGAGCAGCTCGCGCGCCGTTTTCTCATCGTATCCGGTGCCGAGTATCTCCTGCTGGGAATTCTGCTGGGGCCCAAGGTGTCGGGGCTGATCAGCGCCAGCGTGATCGACAGCTTTGGTCCCTTCATGACGCTGGCGATCGGGTGGATGGGTGCGGTGATCGGGAGCCAGCTCTATCTGCCGGCGCTGCTGCGGGTCCGCGCCATCGTCTACCAGACGGCGGCGCTGGAGAGTGTGCTGTGCGGCGCGGTGGTGGCGGGCATCATGGCCGCGGTGTTCCACTGGATCTACGGGCTCCCCAGCGAGCGGATGATCGTGCCGGCGGTGGCGCTCGGTGCGGTGGCGACGGCATCATCGCTCTCGGCGGTGAACGTCGCGGCGCGGCGGCTGCTCCGGCGGACCGAGCTGATGCGCCAGCTCCAGGTTGCCAGCGTGATGGACGCGTGCATTGCGATCGCGGCCTTCGGGCTGCTCACCTGCATTGCGCACGCGCCGCCGCCGGGGCCGGTGCGCACGCCGACGCCCACCGAATGGGCGGTGATCGGGATCGGAATCGGAGCGATTGGCGGCGCGCTGTTTCATCTCTTCCTGGGCAGCGAGCGGCACACCGACCGGCTGTTCATCTCCCTGGTGGGCGCCATTACGCTGGCCAGCGGCGCCGCCGCCTACGTGCGGCTTTCTCCTCTGATGTCCACCCTGCTGATCGGCGCGATTCTCATCAACACCTCCCGCAACCGCCAGTACATTCGGCGGGTTCTGGTGGGGATTCAGCGGCCGCTGTATTTCGTACTGCTGATCTTTGCCGGCGCCGCCTGGGAGCCGAGCGAGCGCAAGTGGCTGCTGGTGATCGCGCTGTTCTTCGTGGTGCGGATCATTTCGAAAATCGGCAGCGCGCGGCTCTCCGCCCGGATCGGCGGGGTGCTCCCCGCGCTGGGCCCCAATTGGGGACGGGCGCTGCTGGGGCAGGGCGCGCTGGCGGCGGCGATCGGCCTCAACTACCGGATCTATGACAACTCACTGCTTCCCAACGTGGTCTTTACGGTCGCGATCGTCTCGGTGCTGCTGACCGATCTGCTTTCGGCTCATTTCGTCCGGGCCGCCCAGCCTGCCACGGATACGGTGGAAGTGCCGGTCGATTCCGAGGCCCGCGGCTGATGCGGCGCTCGATCATTCTGCTGCTGCTGCTCGGGGTCACCGAACTGCTCCGGCCGCTCGGCTCGGCGGGTTACGGCGCGGAGGCGCTGCTGTCGCTCGGCTTCCTGATCCTGGCGGCGTATACTGTCGGGGAAATTGCCGAAGCGATGCACGGCCCCAAGATCGTGGGCTACCTGGTGGCCGGAGTGATCTTTGGACCCAGCGTGCTGAGCTCGGTCAGCGCCGAAGCGATCGATCGGCTGACGCCGGTGAGCGACGTCGCCGTGGCGCTGATCGCCTTTCTGGCCGGGGCCGAGCTTCGCTGGAGCGAGGTCAAACGGCGCGGCATCGTGTTCCTCAAGATCATGACGGTGGAGCTGCTGCTGTCGTTCGTGGTGCTGGCGTCGCTGGTCTATCTGATGGCGCCGCTGGTTCCGTTCCTGCGGGACAGCAGCAACGTCGAAGTCGTCGCGTTCAGTCTGCTCTTCGCCTCGATCGCGATCGTCCACTCGCCGGCGGTGACCATGGCGTTGCTGGCGGAAACCGGGGCGCGGGGGCCGGTGGCGCGGACCACGCTGGGCGTGGTGCTCCTGACCGATGTCTTCGTGGTGGTGCTGTTCAGTCTGGTTCTGCTGGGTGTGCGGGCGGTTATCCCCAGCGCCACCGGGGGCGGGCTCTCGCTGAGCGGAGTGACCTGGGACATCGGCGGCGCCTTGCTGGTGGGCGTCCTGCTGGGGCTGGGCGTGGTGATCTACCTCCGCTTCCTGGGCCAGGAACTCTTCCTCGTGGCGGTGCTGGTTGCCTTCCTCGGCGCCGAGGTTGCGCGGCTGGCGCATGTCGAAACGCTGCTGACGCTGGTCACCGCCGGATTCGTGACCGAAAACGTTTCGCGCGAGGGACGGGGCGAGGCGCTGCGGCACGCCATGGAGCGATCGGCCGCGCCGGTGTTCGTGGTGTTCTTCGCACTCGCCGGCGGCAGGATCGTGCTGGGCGACATGGTGGCGCTGTTCCCGCTGCTGGTACCGGTGGCATTGGTGCGTGCGGCGGCGATCTGGGCCGGGTGCCGCATCGGCGCGAGCTGGGCCGGGGCCCACGAAGTCGAGCGGCAGTCGGTGTGGATGGGCCTGATTTCGCAGGCGGGTGTTGCCATCGGCCTGGCTGAGCTGGTGGCCCAGGCATATCCGGAGAACGGAGCTCGGCTCCGAACGCTGCTGCTCTCGCTGATTGCGCTCAATCAGCTGATCGGGCCGATTCTCTTCCGGCGGGCACTGTCACGAGCAGGCGAGGTGGAGGGCGTTCACCTCGCGCCCAATGCGGTGAGGCCCTGAGCTCAGTGGCGCGCCAGATCGGCGGCGCGCACTTCGAAGTTGCGGCAGGAAGCGCCCGATGACGACTCCGGCCGGCTCAGCTCGGCGATGAGCCGGCCATCGGCCGGGTTGGGCCGTACCACCAGCCGGCGGCCGTCGCGATAGATCGTCGGCGCCAGCAGATAAAACGGAATCGCCGGGTTGAGCGGCAGCGCCACCGAATCCGAGTCGGCCTGGATCCGCGTCCACGCGGAGCGCGCCGATGCGGGCTGCAGCGCGAGCATCGAAGCGATCAGTGTGTCGCGCCCGGCAACGACTGCGGTGCTGTCGCGCAAGTGGCGCGCTGCCGACGTTGGCGCGCCGATCAGACGTATCGAACTATCCTGCCGTAACCCCACCTGCAGCAGCTGGTAGTTTCTTCCCCTGACGTTCGACTGTATCAGGCGCAACGCACTCAGAGAATCGGCGAGCGCCGGCGGCAAGTCGGGACGCGCCGCGGTAGTAAGGGGAAGCGAGTCGCCGCCGGGCAGATGCAGCCACCCGGCGGGAACATCGGCAACGACCGCATGTGCCGTTGGGCTGCGCGGAAGCCAGCGATATCGCTCCAGATTCGCCAGGATCAGACCCCGCCGCTCCACCGGCGTCAGATTGAGCAGCGCGAGCGTGCCCGGTCCCACCACTCCATCGGCGGTCAGGCCGTGCCGCCGCTGAAACCGCCGGACAGCGGCGGCAACACCGGCATCGTACAACGTCGAGTCGGTGGTGGATTTGTTGCTGGTGAGGTCGCCCGAGCGACGGAGGCGAACGCGGAGCCGCGCCACCGCCGGTGAGCGGCTGCCCGGCCGCAGGCGGGTGTCGGGCGGGAGATGCGGCCAGGGACCGCGTGCCCCGGTGTCGGGCGTGTCGCGCAGAAGTTCGAGGAGGCGAGCAATTCCCGGTGCATCGGGCTGGAAGGACTTGAGACTGGCATCGAGATCGGACGCGGCCAGCGCCGCGACCAGTTGGCTGTCGGCGCGCCGGGGTGGAAGATGCCAGTTGGGAT
>DASSTY010000206.1:0-17160 GCA_035707585.1 Gemmatimonadales bacterium | reverse complement strand
GCTACGAGCGAATCGAGCACCTGCTCGACCAGATCCAGATCATCCCGGCCGATCTGCTCGATCAGCATTCGCTCACCGTCGCCCTTCAGGAATCACGCCCCGACGAGGTCTACAACCTCGCCGCGCAGAGCTACGTTCCGACTTCCTGGAGCCAGCCGGTGCTCACCGGCGAATTCACCGCACTCGGCGTGACCCGCATCCTCGAAGCGATCCGGCTGGTCCACCCCACCGCGCGGTTCTACCAGGCGAGCTCTTCGGAAATGTTCGGGCGCGTGGTGGAAACGCCCCAGCGCGAGTCCACGCCATTCTATCCGCGGTCGCCCTACGGGGTCGCCAAGGTGTACGGTCACTGGATCACCGTGAACTATCGCGAGAGCTACGGCCTCTATGCGGTGAGCGGAATTCTCTTCAATCACGAGTCGCCCCGCCGCGGAATCGAATTCGTCACCCGCAAGGTGACCGACGGCGCTGCCCGGGTCAAACTGGGGCTCGCCACCGAACTGCGGCTGGGCAACCTCGATGCCCGTCGCGATTGGGGCTTTGCCGGCGATTACGTCGAAGCGATGTGGCTGATGCTCCAGCAGGAGCGACCCCACGACTTCGTAATCGGCACCGGGACTACGCACAGCGTCCAGGAACTGGTCGAAATCGCGTTCGACCACGTCGGTCTCGACTGGAAGAAGCATGTCACGGTCGATCCGCGGTTCATTCGCCCGGCTGAGGTCGATCTGCTCCAGGCCGATCCGACCAAGGCCCGCACTGAGCTCGGATGGCAGCCGCGAATGCAATTCGACGAGCTGGTGAAATCGATGGTCGACGCCGATCTCGAGCGGCTCCGCGCTCCGTGATCAGTCTGGTAACCGGCGCCGATGGATTCGTCGGCGGGTATCTGGTGCGGTTGCTCCGGGCCGAAGGACGCCCGGTGCTCGCCACCTACCGCACCGGGGCCGCTGTCCCGACCGGATTCACCACCGAGGAGTCGGCCGGCGTTACCTGGATTCCGCTCGATCTCGGTGACGGGGACTCGGTGCGGCAGTTGGCGGAACACGCGGTTGATGCGGTATATCATCTCGCGGCGGTCGCCTCGGGCCAAGCGGCGCGGGAAGATCCCGGCGAGGCATGGGCGGTCAACGCCGGCGGCACTGCCCGGCTGCTGGAAGCGCTTGCTTCGGCGCCCGCGGGCCGGCAGCCGCGGGTGCTGGTCGTCTCGAGCGGCGAAGTCTACGGCAGTGCCGATCACCCGCTTCGGGAAACCGATCCGCTGGTGCCCCGCTCGCCCTATGCGGCGAGCAAGGTGGGCGCCGAGGTGGCGGCGCTCGAGGTGATGCGGCGAACCGGGCTGCCGGTGATCATCGCCCGCCCCTTTCCGCACACCGGTCCGGGCCAGACCGAGCGCTATGTGGTGCCCGCGTTCGCTGCGCGGCTGCGCGCCGCCGCTCAGAGCGGCGCGTCGTCGGTGCGCACCGGGAATCTCTCCCCGGTGCGCGACTTCCTGGATGTGCGCGATGTCGTTCGCGCGTACACCGCTCTGGTCGCGGCGGGGCAGGCGGGCGAGGTGTACAATGTGGCGAGCGGCACCGGCATTTCGCTGGAGCAACTTTTTCAGCGGCTCGCCGCCATTATCGGCGTGACGGCCCGGCCGGAACCGGACCCGGCGCTCCAGCGGCCGGCCGACCTTCCCTATCTGGTAGGCGACGCCAGCCGCCTCGCCTCCGCCACCGGGTGGCGAGGCACGATACCTTTGACGCAGACTCTTCAGGACCTGGTGGATGCCCAAGCGGACTGACCTTTCGACCATACTGCTCATCGGCTCCGGCCCGATCGTGATCGGCCAGGGGGCGGAGTTCGATTACTCGGGCACTCAGGCGGTGCGCGCCCTCAAGGAAGAGGGCTACCGGGTGGTGCTGGTGAATTCCAACCCGGCCACGATCATGACCGATCCCGAGCTGGCCGATCGCACCTATATCGAGCCGGTCACGGCGGAGTGGGTCGCCAAAGTCATCGAGCGGGAGCGCCCCGACGCGCTGCTTCCGACGATGGGCGGCCAGACCGCGCTGAATGTGGCGATGGAGCTGGTGCGCGACGGCACCCTGGAACGGTTTGGGGTGGAGCTGATCGGCGCCAATGAGCGGGCCATCCGAATCGCCGAAGATCGCCAGGAGTTTGGCCGAGCCATGGAACGGATCGGCCTGGCCACGCCGCGGGGCCGCACGGTGCGAACGGTTGAGGAAGGGCTCGAGGTGGTGGGAACCGTCACCGGCTATCCCGCGATCCTCCGGCCGTCGTTTACCCTGGGCGGTTCGGGCGGCGGCATCGCGTACAATCCCGAAGAATTCGAAACCATGCTCCGGCGGGGGCTGGAACTCTCACCGGTGGGCTCGGTGCTGGTGGAGCGGAGCATCATCGGGTGGAAGGAATTCGAGCTCGAAGTTATGCGGGACGGCGCCGATAACGTGGTGATCGTCTGCTCCATCGAAAATATCGACCCGATGGGCGTGCACACCGGCGACTCGATCACCGTCGCGCCGGCCATGACGCTGTCGGACCGCGAGTATCAGCAGATGCGCGATGCCGCGATCCGGATCATTCGCGAAGTTGGCGTAGCGGCGGGCGGCTGCAACATCCAGTTCGCGGTAGATCCCGCCACCGGCGAGCAGCTGGTAATCGAGATGAACCCGCGGGTGTCCCGCTCCTCCGCGCTGGCGTCCAAGGCCACCGGGTTTCCGATCGCGCGGATCGGCACCAAGGTCGCGGTGGGGTATCGTCTCGATGAGCTCCCCAACGACATCACCAGGACCACGCCGGCGTCATTCGAGCCGGTGCTCGACTACGTGGTCGTCAAGATTCCGCGCTTTGCGTTCGAGAAGTTTGCGCTGGCCGATCCGCGGCTTACCACTCAGATGAAGTCGGTCGGCGAGGTGATGGCGGTTGGGCGGACGTTCAAGGAGGCGTTTCAGAAGGGGCTCCGTGGGCTGGAGGCCGATCGCGCCGGCTGGACCGTCGGCGCCACTCTGGCCGACGACCGCCTGACCGATTCGTCGCGCGAGGCGCTCCTGGCGGCGCTGCGCACCCCCACGCCCGAACGGGTATTCCAGATCAAACGGGCGCTGCTGGCCGGAATCTCTGCCGAAGAAATTTCCGAGCGAAGTGGAATCGATCCCTGGTTCATCGCCCAGATGGAAGACCTCCTGGTTGCGGAGCGGGAATGGACCCAGGCGGCTCCGGTTGATGACGCGGAGGAGCGCGCCCTGCTGCTGCGAATGAAGCGACTGGGATTTTCCGACCGGCAGCTCGCCGCCGCCCGTGCAGCCGACGAAACTGCCCTCCGCGAGCGGCGTCACACCCTCGGCATCCGGCCGGCGTACAAGACCGTCGATACCTGCGCCGGTGAATTTCCCTCCGCAACGCCGTATCTCTACTCCTCCTACGATGAAGAGAACGAGGCGGCGCGAGCGGAAGGCCGGGAAACCGTGATGATCCTGGGCAGCGGGCCCAATCGGATCGGGCAGGGCGTCGAGTTCGACTACTGCTGCGTGCAGGCCGCCCTTGCCTTTCGCGAGCTGGGCTATCGTACCGTGATGGTCAACTCCAACCCCGAAACGGTCTCCACCGATTTCGACATCTCCGATGCACTCTACTTCGAGCCGCTCACGCTCGAGGATGTGCTGGAAATCGTCGCGCTGGAACAACCGATCGGCGTGGTGGTACAACTGGGAGGCCAGACTCCGCTGCGGCTGGCCCGCGGGCTGGAAGCGGCCGGCGTTCAGGTCCTCGGCACCTCGCCCGACGCGATCGACGCCGCTGAAGACCGCGGCCGGTTCGAGGCGATCAGCCGGGAGCTCGGAGTTCTCCAGCCGCCCAGCGGGATCGCGTTCTCGATCGAAGAGGCCGTGGCGGTAGCGGCGCGGGTGGGATATCCGGTGCTGGTCCGCCCGTCCTATGTGCTGGGCGGTCGCGCGATGGAAATCGTCTACGACGACGATTCGCTGCGGACCTACTTCGAGCGTGCGGCGCGGGTCGCACCGGAGCATCCGGTGCTGATCGACCGCTTTCTGGAAGACGCTTTCGAAGCCGACGTGGACGCGATCGCCGATGGCAGCCGGTGCGTCATCGGCGGCGTCATGCAGCATATCGAGGATGCCGGGATCCACTCGGGCGACTCGGCGTGCGTTCTGCCGCCCTATCTGATCACCGAGCAGCAGGTCGAGGAGATGCGGCGGCATACCCGCGCCTTTGCCGACCGGCTCGGTGTGGTGGGGCTGCTGAATGTGCAGTACGCCATCAAGGATGGCGCGGTCTACGTGCTGGAAGTGAACCCGCGCGGCTCGCGCACCGTGCCGTTCGTCTCCAAGGCCACCGGCGTAGCGCTGGCGCGCCTCGCCGCCGCCGTGATGTCGGGCCGCTCGCTCGATGATCTCGGTCTGCGGGACGACGTGCTGCAACCGTACGTGGCGGTGAAGGAGGCGGTGCTGCCGTTCAGCAAGTTCATCGGCGTCGACCTGATCCTCGGCCCCGAGATGCGCTCGACCGGTGAGGTGATGGGCATCGCCGATTCGTTCGGGATGGCCTACGCCAAGTCGCAGATCGCGGCCGATGGTGCGCTGCCGCTCAGCGGGGCTGTCTTCGTCACCGTCAACGATCACGACAAACCCACCGTCGTTCCGATCGCGCGGCGGCTCCATGCACTCGGCTTCCGGGTGCTCGCCACCGAGGGAACTGCCCGCTACCTCCGCTCGCGGGGGGTGCCGGCCGAACGGGTGCTCAAGGTGTACGAGGGGCGGCCCAATGCCATCGATCTGCTGGTTTCCGGCGGCATTCAACTGCTGATCAACACTCCGCTCGGCAAGCTGACCCAGCAGGACGACTTCGCCATTCGCCGCGCTGCACTGCAGCATCGGGTCCCCTATACCACGACGATGTCGGCGGCGGCCGCGGCGGTAGACGCGATCATCGCATTGCGCAGCCGGGCCGGCGAGGTGCGATCGCTCCAGGAGTGGCACGCCATGGCACGTGAGATGTCGCCGGAGTGGGTGGGCTGATGGCCGACTATACTGCTCATTCATCGTCGTTCATCGACGAAGGTGCCGTGATCGGGGCCGGTACCCGGATCTGGCACTTCTGTCATGTCATGCCCGGCGCGGTAATCGGAAAAGGGTGCAGTCTGGGGCAGAACGTGGTGGTCATGCCCGGCACCCGAATCGGCAACAACGTGAAGATCCAGAACAACGTCTCGATCTACGAAGGGGTAGAGCTGGAAGACGACGTGTTCTGCGGCCCCAGCTGTGTCTTCACCAACGTGATCAATCCGCGGAGCCACGTGTCGCGCAAGCACGAATACCGGCGGACCCTGGTGCGGCGCGGTGCTACGATCGGGGCGAATGCAACGATCATCTGCGGGGCGGAACTGGGCGAATATTCGTTCATCGGCGCGGGGGCGGTGGTCCGCGGGATGGTGCCGGCGTTCGCGCTGATGGTCGGGGTGCCGGCTCGCCGAGTGGGCTGGATGTGCCAGTGCGGCGAGACGCTCCGGCTGGCCGACGGCACGGCCCGTTGCGCCGCCTGCGGGGCCGCCTATGCCGAGCGGGAAGGGGTCCTGAGCCAGATTGACCGCCCCCGAGCGGACGGGTAATTTACTTGGCTCTAGCGGGTTACCATCCTTTCACGCCCGTGCGGGCGGCTCGGTCGTCGGGCCGTGGCGCGGGCGTTTCGGTAGCGAACCTCAGCCGATCCCGGCCGCGGCCGGAGGCTTTCAGACGGACGGACGCGTGAACGTACCTCTGCTGGACCTGGTAGCGCAGTATCAGCTCATCAAGGATGACGTCCTGCCGGCGATCGAGGCGGTGATCGAACGGCAGGGTTTCATCATGGGCCCGGAAGTGGCGGAGCTGGAGCGGCAGGTGGCGGCGCTGTCGCACACCAGTCACGCGATCGGCTGCGCCAGCGGCACCGATGCGCTCCTGCTGCCGCTCCGCGCGCTCGATCTGAAGCCGGGCGACGAGGTGATTACCACCCCGTTCACCTTCTTCGCCACCGCGGGTGCCATCCACAACGCCGGTGGCATCCCGGTCTTTGCCGATATCAATCCGGAGACTTTCAACATCGATCCGGACGCGGTCGAGGCGGCCATCACACCGCAGACCCGCGCCATCGTCGCGGTCGATCTCTACGGGCAGATGGCAGAACTGGAACGGTTGATTCCACTGGCCGAGCGCCACGGCCTGGCGCTGATCGAAGACGCGGCGCAAGCCATCGGCGCCCGCCGCAAGATCAACGGCCAGTGGCGAATGGCGGGCGAACTCGCGACCGTCGGCACCTTCTCGTTCTTCCCCAGCAAGAATCTGGGCGGCTGGGGCGACGGCGGCATGATGGTGACCCAGGACCAGGCGCTGGCCGATCGCCTCAGCCGGCTTCGGCTGCACGGCGGCACCAAACAGTATCACCACGACGAAGTCGGCTACAACAGCCGGCTCGATTCTCTGCAGGCGGCGGTCCTGCTGGCCAAGCTGCCGCATCTGGCCGGGTGGAGTCAGGCTCGGCGCGAGCGGGCGGCCCGGTACACCGCCGCGTTCGCCGGCCACCGCTATATCCGGCCGCCGGTGGTGGATCCGGCCAATGAGCCGATTTTCCATCAGTACACCCTGCGGGTGGCGCGGCGCGACCAGTTGGCTCAGCATCTGCGCGAACAGGGCATCGGTCACGCCATCTACTACCCTCTGGCGCTGCATTTGCAGCCGTGCTTCGAGCGCCTGGGATACACCAGGGGAACGATGCCAGCCACCGAGGCGGCGATGGCCGAAGCCATCTCGCTGCCGATCTACCCCGAGCTCACCGAAGCGCAGCAGGATACGGTGATCGCCGCGGTGAAAGGATTCTACGAGTGACTCTCCGGTTGCCGCGTGCCTGAGATGTTCATCACCAAGCCATTCATCACCGATCGCAAGATCCGCTTCGGGCTGGTTGGGTGCGGCCGGATTTCCCGGAATCACTTCCACGCCCTGGAGCTGCACCAGGAACACGCCGAGCTGGTGGGCGTCTGCGACATCGACCCGGCGGCACTGGCCGCAGCGGTTGAAAAAACCGGTGTGCCCGGCTTCAACTCGCTCGATGCGCTGCTGGCCGGCACTGATGCCGACATCGTGGTGCTGGCCACTCCCAGCGGGCTCCATGCGGAGCAGGCGATCCGGGTCGCCGCCGCCGGTCGCCATGTGATGACCGAAAAACCGATGGCCACTCGCTGGCAGGACGGCAAGGCGATGGTCCACGCCTGCGACATGGCAGGGGTCCATCTCTTCGTAGTCAAGCAGAACCGGCGCAACGCCACGCTCCAGCTGCTCAAGCGCGCCGTCACGCAGCATCGCTTCGGCCGGATCTACATGGTGGCGCTGAACGTCTTCTGGAATCGCTCGGAAGAGTACTACGCCAGCGCGCCGTGGCGGGGTACCTGGGAGTTCGACGGCGGCGCTTTCATGAACCAGGCGAGCCACTATGTCGATCTGCTCGACTGGCTGATCGGCCCGGTGGAAAGCGTCCAGGCGTATACCGCCACGCTGGCGCGGCACATTCAGGTCGAAGACACCGGCGTGGTGGCGATCCGCTGGCGCACCGGGGCGCTCGGCACGATGGCGGTGACGATGCTGACCTATCCGCAGAATTACGAAGGCTCGATCACCATCATCGGCGAGCGGGGCACCGTGCGGGTCGGTGGTGTGGCGGTCAACCGGATCGACCACTGGCAGTTCGCCGACAGCTCGCCGGACGATGCGCTGGTGGAGCAGGCCAGCTACGAAACCACCTCGGTGTACGGCTTCGGGCACCCGGCCTATTACGAGAACGTGATCCAGTCGCTGCGGGGCGAGGCGCGGCCCGAGACCGATGGACGCGAGGGGCTCAACTCACTGGAAATTCTGATCGCCACCTATCTGTCTGCGCGCGATGGCCGGCGGGTGGCGCTGCCGCTGGAATACTGACGATCCATCTGGGGGATTAATGACGGTTGCGGAGGAGTTGATCGCGAAGGCGGAGCGCCGGGATGCGCTGTTCGGCATTGTCGGACTCGGCTATGTCGGATTGCCGCTGGCGGTGGAGCTGGCGAATGCCGGATATCGCGTACTCGGTTACGATGTGAACCAGAAAGTGGTTGACGGCCTCAACGCCGGCCACTCGCACGTCAAGGACATCAGCGACGCGCAGCTTCGCGCCGTGCTCGATCAGGATCGCTTCTGCGCCACCACGGATGCGTCGCGGCTGGGCGAGGCCGACGCGATCTCGATCTGCGTCCCGACGCCGCTTTCCAAATTCAAGGATCCCGACGTCAGCTACATCGTGGCGGCCACCGAGGCGGTCAAGAAGAGTCTGCGGCGCGGCCAGGCGATCATCCTGGAGAGCACCACCTATCCGGGAACCACTCGCGAAATCATGCTGCCGGCACTGGAGAGCACCGGACTCAAGGTGGGCCAGGATTTCTTCCTGGCATTCAGCCCCGAGCGGGTCGACCCGGGCAACCCCAAGTACGGCACCCGCAATACCCCCAAGGTGGTCGGCGGCATCACCGACGACTGCCGCCGAGTTGCGGTGGCGCTGTACCAGCCGGCCATCGACACGCTGGTACCGGTTTCCACCACCGAAGCCGCCGAGCTGGTCAAGCTGCTGGAGAACACCTTCCGCAGCGTCAATATCGGTCTGGTCAATGAAATGGCGATCGTCTGCGACAAGCTCGGCGTGGACGTCTGGGAAGTCATCGAAGCGGCGGCGACCAAGCCGTTCGGTTTCATGAAATTCCTGCCGGGCCCCGGTCTGGGTGGCCATTGCATTCCGATCGATCCCCATTACCTGGCGTGGAAGATGCGCGGACTCAATTACAAGACCCGCTTCATCGATCTCGCCGGCGAGCTCAACACCGAGATGCCGCTATTCTGGGTGCGCAAGGTCACCGAAGCACTGAACAGTCATGGCAAGGCGGTTCGCGGAGCGCACGTGCTGGTGCTCGGCGTCGCCTACAAGCGCGATATTGACGACCTTCGTGAGAGCCCGGCGCTGGACATCATCCGGCTGCTGGAAGCTCAGGGCGCCGAGGTCAGTTATCACGATCCCCATGTTGCCAGCTTCCGGGAGGACGGCCATCAGTACCATTCGGTACCTCTCACTCCGGAGACGATCGCGGCGGCCGACTGCGTCATGATCGTCACCGACCATTCCGCCATCGACTATCGCCTGGTCAAGGACCGCGCCCGGCTGGTGGTCGATACCCGGCACGCTCTGCCCAGAGAGGATTGACATGCATGTCGCAGTAATCGGGAGCGGATACGTTGGCCTGGTGGCCGGCGCCTGTTTCGCCGAGACCGGCAACGACGTAATCTGCGTCGACAACGACGAACAGAAGATCGCCAAGCTGCGGGCCAACAAGGTCCCGATCTACGAGCCGGGCCTTGAGCCGATGATCCGGCGCAATCAGGAGCAGGGCCGGCTCTCGTTCACCACCGACCTGGCCGATGCGGTCCGCCAGTCGCGAGTCATTTTCATCGCGGTCGGAACTCCGCCGGGCGAAGACGGTTCCGCCGACCTGCAGCACGTCCTCGCCGTCGCACACGGCATCGGACGGGCGCTCAACGAACCCAAGGTCGTGGTCACCAAGTCCACTGTACCGGTGGGCACGGCGGAGAAGGTGCGCGCCGCGGTAAAATCCGAAACCGAGATTCCGTTCTACATGTGCGCCAATCCGGAATTCCTGAAGGAAGGCGCCGCCATCGACGATTTCATGAAGCCCGATCGAGTGGTGATCGGCGTCGACACCCCGGAAGCCAAGGAACTGATGGGTGAACTCTATGCGCCGTTCACCCGCCAGGGCGGCGACCGGGTGCTGTTCATGGATATTCCGTCGGCCGAGGTGACCAAGTACGCCGCCAACGCGATGCTGGCTACCCGGATTTCATTCATGAATCAGATCGCCGCCTTCTGCGAGCAGGTCGGCGCCGACGTGAATCAGGTGCGCCACGGCATCGGATCCGACCAGCGCATCGGTCGCGCCTTCCTGTATCCCGGTCCCGGCTACGGCGGCTCCTGTTTCCCCAAGGATGTGAAGGCGCTGATCCGTACCGGCGTGGAACTCGGCGTGGGGCTCGACCTGCTGCAGATGGTCGAGACGGTAAACGAACGGCAGAAGCGGGTGCTGCTCCAGAAGGTGCTCTGCTTTGCCGGTGAGGATCTGGCCGGCAAGACGGTGGGGATCTGGGGTCTGGCGTTCAAGGCCGAAACCGACGACATGCGGGAGAGTCCCACCATCCCGCTGGTGGAGGGGCTCCTTCAGGCGGGCGCCCGGGTCCAGGCCCACGATCCCAAAGCCACCGACTCGGCGCGCGCCATTTTCGGCGACCGCGTGCTCTATGCCGCCGATCCGTACAGTGCGTCGCACGGGGCCGACTGCCTGGTCGTCGCCACCGAATGGCTGCTGTACCGCAATCCCGACTTCGAGCGGCTCCGCACCCTGATGCGGCGGCCGCTGGTGATCGACGGGCGCAACCTGTACGATCCTGATCGCATGCTGGCCATGG
Source organism: Gemmatimonadales bacterium (assembly GCA_035707585.1). GTDB lineage: Bacteria > Gemmatimonadota > Gemmatimonadetes > Gemmatimonadales > GWC2-71-9 > DASSTY01. The sequence goes on along the minus strand of DASSTY010000206.1, from coordinate 6,613 downwards.
GGTTTGACTATCACGGGATCGGGCGCCGCCGGCCGTGACCCGGCTCCTGCTGACCGGTGCGGCGGGCTTCATCGGCTCGCACGTGGCCGAAGCGCTGCTGCGCCGGGGCGACGAAGTCGTGGGGGTCGACAACTTCGATCCCTTCTATTCGCGCGCCATGAAGGAACAGAACATCTCCGGCCTGGCGAGCGATCGATTCCGGCTGCACGAAGCCTCGATCCTCGACAGCGGCGCGATGCAGCGCCTGCTCACTCCCGACACCGTCCTGGTGCACCTCGCCGGACGGGCCGGTGTGCGCCCGTCGCTGGCCGATCCGGTTGGCTACGCCGAAACCAATGTCGTCGGTACCGCGGTGCTGCTGGATGCGGCGCAGAAGGTGGGTGTTACCAGGATCGTGTTTGCGTCGTCATCCTCGGTCTATGGCGACGACACCCCCAGCCCGTTCCGCGAAGACGCCCCGGCCAGCGCGCCGGTGTCGCCCTACGCCGCTACCAAGCGTTCCGCCGAGCTGCTGCTGTCCGCCATGGCGCCGCTGTTCGGCTTCAAGGCGGCAGCGCTTCGCTTCTTTACGGTATACGGTCCCCGTCAGCGGCCCGATCTGGCGATTCACGCCTTTGCCCGCCAGATGAGCAACGGTCAGCCGATCACGCTGTACGGCGATGGCAGCCAGGCCCGCGATTACACCTACGCCGATGACATCGTTCAGGGCGTGGTCTCCGCCATCGACTGGACCGCCGACGCGCCGGTCGGCATGGAGGTGTTCAACCTGGGCGGCAATCGGGCGGTGCCGCTGCGCGACATGGTGGCTGAACTCTCCAACGCGCTCGGAATCGAACCGGAGATCCGCTGGGCTCCCTGCCAGCCGGGCGACGTTCAGAACACCGCCGCCGACCTGACCAAGTCGGGCCGAGTGCTCGGCTACGCGCCCCAGACGTCATTTTCCGAGGGGATGCTCCGCTTCGCCGAGTGGTTTCGGAGCCGGAATGCAGACTAGTACGGAACATCTGCTCGCCGCGGCCCGCGAGCGGTTCGCGCTCCAGGATTACTACGGGGCGGCGCACCTGCTGGAAGAATTGACCGCCAGCGGCAGTGCCTTTGCCGATGCGCATCATCTGTTGGGGCTCTGCCTCTCGCTGCTCGATCAGCCGCAGCGCGCGCTGGCCGAGTTCGACACGGCGCTGGAGCTCAATCCGCGCTACCTCGAGGCGTTGTTGCACCGCGGCCTGGTGCTCACTGCATTGGGGCGCGCCGATGATGCCGAGGAGTCGTTCCGCCGCGCGGCCGCGGTGGCCACCGGCGACGAACGATTTCCCGGGCAGGTGGCCGCCCAGTTGGCCAACAAGCATGCCGAACTCGGTGAAATGTATTCCGAAGCCGGCCATCTTCGCGAAGCGGTGGCGCAGTACCGCCGCGCGCTCAAGCTGGCCCCGGCGTTCCACGATCTGCGCTATCGGCTGGCTCGGCATCTGATCGCGGTTGGCTCAGTGCTGGAGGCGCGGGAAGAACTGGAGCGGGTCATGGCGGCTCGCCCGGGGTTTCTCGATGCCCACGCCATGCTGGGGCTGGCGCGCTACCTGGCGGGCGACGGCGTCGGCGCGCGGCAGGTCTGGACTGAATGTCTGGCTCGGCGTCCCGAGGACGCCCGGCTGGAAGCATATCTCGCAATGGTAGGACGGGCAGACGAGTGATGGTTCGAAAATGGCTGCTGGCGGTTGTGGTTCTGGCGGCATGCGGTGGCACACAGGATCGCGAACGGCGGGGAGACGAGGCGTATTCGCAGTCGCGCTACGACGTGGCGCTGGCCGATTACCGGGCGGCGCTCGATCACGACGCCAGCGCGCGGCTCTGGGCCAAGGCGGCGAGCGCGGCCTGGCACGTCGGTGCGCTCGACAGCGCGGCCGCTGCCTACGTCCAGCTCGCGGCGGCCGATCCGACCCGCGCCGACGAAGCGGCCAACGGCCTCGAGCTGGTGGCCCGCACCGCCCAGCGTAATGGCAATCGGCCGGCTCTGATCGCCGCCCTCATGGGGCTCCGCACCGTCTCGCCGGCCCATCCCGCTGCGCGGTACGCGCTCCTGCTGGCCGACCTTGCCTCGAACGACAGCACCATGCTGGCACTGCTGCCGCAGGCGATCGCGGCGGCGCCCGATGCGCCGACCGTCGACTCGTTGCTGCTGGCCTACGCGGCGCTGGAACATCGGAGCGGTTCCTGCGAATCGGCCGCCCCGATTTACGGCGCGGTGCGGCGGCGGAGCCGTTCCGATTCGCTCCGCGACAGCGCCGCGACCGGCCTGCTCGGGTGCGCCGAGCGGCTCTCCGACGCGGCGCTGGCCCGGCGGGACTTTTCCGCGGCCGAACAGTGGCTCGGACAGATTGTCCGGATTGATTCCGTTTCACCCGCCGGGCGCGGCGCCTTGCTCCAGTTGGCGCATGTGCGCGAAGCCCAGGGCGATTCCATCGGAGCGGCCTTGCTGCTGCAGACCACCATTCGTCTCGACACTGTGGGCGATTCGATCAGCCAGGCGGCCGACCGCGATCTGGCACGGCTCACCACCCCGTGGCCGATCGGCGACACGTCCTGGATGCGACGGCCGTGAGGCGGCTCGCTGGATTGATCGGGGCACTTGGGTTGACCGCGTGCGGGCACGTCGGGCCGCGTCCCGCTCTCACGCCGAATCCGGTGGTGCCCGAGGCCGCCGCCGCCAGCACACCGTCCGAGCGCGATTCCGTGTGGCACGACGCGGAACGGCATTTCCGAACTGGCGACTGGTCCAAATCGATCACACTGTTCGAGCGCGCGCTGCTGGAGCTGCCGCCGGGCGATTCCCGGACGGTGCTCGCCCACTTCTATCTTGGCGAAGCGAAGCTGGCCGATGGCCAGCAGCTCGAAGCGGCCCGGGAGTTTCGCCAGGTGAGCGATCAGACGCCCAACGACACCCTGGCACCGGTCGCGCTCCTCCGAGTGGGCGACGCCTACGCACAGCTCTGGCGCCGGCCCGAACTCGATCCGACCTACGGGCAGACGGCGATGGGTACCTACCAGGAGCTGCTCAACCGCTACCCCGGGACCGAGGCGGCGACCCGGGCGCAGGCCAAAATCGCGGCGTTGCAGGACGATTTCGCGTTCAAGCAGTACAAGGCGGCGCTCTATTACCTGCGGAACAAGGCGTACGATTCGGCGATCCTCTATCTCAAGGATCTGGTCGCCACCTATCCGCGGGCCGATATTGCGCCCGACGCTTTGCTTCGGCTGGTGGAGGCGTACAACGCGTTGGGGTACCAGGAGGACGTGAAGGAGACCTGCGGGTACATCCAGCGCTTCCACCCCAATACCCCGGGATTGGCCAAGGCGTGCCCGTCGCCGGCAGCGGGTGCGTCCTGACGGCATGATCGGGCTGCTGGGCGGTTCCTTCGATCCGATTCACCACGGACATCTGATCGCCGCACAGCTTCTCCGTGAGGCGCTCTCGCTCAGCGAGGTCCGGTTCATCCCGGCCCGGCTGCAGCCGTTCAAGGTCGGCCGGCACGCCGCCACTGCGGATCAGCGGGCCGACATGGTAGCTTTGGCTATTGCATCGGAACCGGGTTTTGCGCTGGAACGTTGTGAACTGGATCGGCCGGGGCCGTCCTACACGGTCGACACACTCCGGGAACTCCGGGCCAGCGAACCCGGGGCCGATCTGGTGTTGCTGATCGGCGCCGATGCGGCGGCGGAGTTTCCGGCCTGGCGGGAGGCCGATCAGATCCCCCAGCTTGCGCGCGTGGTAGTGTTCGGCCGAGGCGGGATCGAGCCACCCAGGGTTCCCGGCCTGTGGCGGACGGTGGAGGTGCCGCCGATCGGCATCTCCGGCAGCGAAATTCGCCGCCGGGTCGCTGCCGGCCGCTCGATTCGTTACTGGGTGCCGGACGCCGTGGCCGGCTACATCGCCGAGCACGGCCTCTATCGGAATGGAAACGGATGATCAAGAAGCTGATAACCACAGTGGTGCGCACCCGATTCGACCGCGAGATGAAGCGTCTCCGGCCGGTGCTCGAGGCCATCCACGAACATGAGAAGCGCCTGGCCGACCTGAGCGAAGAGGAGCTCAAGGGGCAGACCGCGCGCTTCCGGGCCCGGATTGACGAAGCGGCCGGCGCGCTCCGCCGCGAACTCGAAGAGGTCCGCGCCGCCCGCCACGGCTGCGCCGACCCGGCCCAGCGTGAGGAACTGGACGATCGGCTCGACACCCTCGAGCGCGATTACAAGAAGGCGCTGCAGGCGGTCCTGGAGGAAATCCTCCCGGAGGCATTCGCCACCGTGCGCGAAGCCTGCCGCCGGCTGGTCGGCACGACGGTGATGGTGACCGGTCATGAGCTGACCTGGGACATGGTTCCCTACGACGTGCAGCTGATCGGCGGCATCGTGCTGCATCGCGGCAAGATCGCCGAGATGGCGACCGGCGAAGGCAAGACGCTGGTCGCCACGCTGCCGCTCTACCTCAATGCGCTGGCCGGGCATGGCTCCCATCTGGTCACCGTCAACAACTACCTGGCTCGCCGCGATGCCCAGTGGATGGGGCACGTATACAGCTATCTCGGCCTCACGGTGGCCTGCCTGGACGACACCGAACCGTCTTCTCCGGAGCGGCGCGCGGCCTACCTGGCCGACATTACGTACGGCACCAACAACGAGTTCGGCTTCGACTACCTCCGCGACAACATGGTGTTCTCGCTGGAGCAGCGGGTTCAGCGGGAACATCACTACGCCATCATCGACGAAGTCGACTCGATTCTGATCGACGAGGCGCGCACCCCGCTGATCATCTCCGGCCCGGCCGCCAACGAATCCGACGAGAAGTACGCCCAGTTCAACCGTCAGGTGGGCGAGCTGGTTCGCCGGCAGAATGGCGTGGTGGCGACGCTGCTCAACGAAGCCGAGCCGCTGCTGGAAGATCCCAAGACCCGGCAGGAAGCGGCGCTCAAGTTGTACCAGGCGCAGCTCGGGATGCCCAAGAACAAGCGCCTGCTCAAACTGCTCAATGAGCCCGGCGTCAAGCAGCTGGTCCAGCGGATGGAGCTCGACGCCATCGCCGACCGGAAGCTCCCGATCCGCAAGCAGCAGATGCGCGATCTCGAGGAGAACCTCTACTTCGTGCTCGACGAAAAAGGTCATGCGGTCCATCTGACCGATCGCGGCGCGGAGGCGATGTCGCCCAACGATCCGGCGCTCTTCCTGGTGCCCGATATTTCGGAGGAGGTGCACGAGCTGGAGCGCGACGAGTCGCTCACGCCGGCGGAACGGGCCGAGCGGCGGCGGCAGATCGAAGCCGACTACGCGATCAAGAGCGAAAAGCTTCACATCATCCACAAGCTGCTCCAGGCCCACGCGCTCTACGAAAAGGACGTGGATTATCTGGTGCAGGACGGCCAGGTCCTCATCGTGGATGAATTCACCGGCCGCGTCATGCCGGGTCGCCGCTGGGCCGACGGGCTCCACCAGGCGGTCGAGGCCAAGGAATCGGTGCAGGTCAAGGGCGAAACCCAGACCTTCGCCACGATCACCATCCAGAATTATTTCCGGATGTACGACAAGCTGGCCGGAATGACGGGCACCGCCGAAACCGAAGAGACCGAGTTCTTCCAGATCTACGGGCTCGACGTCAACGTGATTCCCACCAACCGTCCGGTCCGCCGGGCCGATCTTCCCGATCGGATCTACAAGACCCGTCGCGAGAAGTACAACGCCATTCTGGACGAGATCGAGCGGGTTCACCAGCTCGGTCTCCCGGTGCTGATCGGTACCGTCAACGTGGAAGTATCCGAAACGCTGTCGCGTCAGCTCAAGCGGCGGGGGTTCAAGCACGAGGTGCTCAACGCCAAGCAGCACGACCGCGAGGCGGAAATCGTGGCGGGAGCGGGTCAGCGCGGGGCCATCACCATCGCCACCAACATGGCCGGCCGCGGCACCGACATCAAACTCGGTCGCGATCTCGATCTTACCGGCGAAGAGGCGGGCCTCCAGATCATCGGCACCGAGCGCCACGAGTCCCGGCGAATCGACCGTCAGCTCCGCGGCCGTTCCGGGCGCCAGGGCGATCCCGGCCGGTCGGTCTTCTTCCTGTCACTGGAAGACGACCTGATGCGGCTGTTCGGCTCCGAGCGGATAGCCAAGTGGATGGACAAGAGCGGCGCCGAAGAGGGCGAAGTGATCACCGGGGCGCTGGTGACCCGCGCCATCGGCCAGGCGCAGAAGCGGGTCGAGCTGCAGAACTTCCAGGCCCGCAAACGGCTGCTGGAATACGACGACGTCATGAATCAGCAGCGCGAGGTGGTGTACTCGCTTCGTCTCTTTGCGCTGGAGCGCGGCGAGCAGCTCAAGGCCGAGGCCCGCCGGATGGTCGACGAAGCGGTCGACCTGGCCGCCCGCAATTTCCTGGCGGGCACGGCCCGGGCTGAGGAATACGATCGCGGCGGCCTCAACGCGATGCTGCTGATGCAGTTCCTCCTCACGCCCAGCGCGGTGCTCGACGCCGAAGCCACCCCCGATCTGGAGCAGATCGTCGATGCGGTGCGCGCGGAAGCCGACGCGGCGTTCGATCGCAAGCTGGAATATCTGGCGGAATTTGGCCGCGGGC
>DASSTY010000205.1:0-2497 GCA_035707585.1 Gemmatimonadales bacterium | reverse complement strand
GAGCCGGCGCGCACTGACGGCCCGCTGAAGGGCGGGCGCATGCTGCAGCCGGCGCTGTACGCCGCGGCGGCTGAACAGCAGTGCAAGGGGCAGGTTGCCGCCTTTGAATATCGATTCCCCACGCCGATCGGGGAAAATCGTTCGGTGCCCTATGGGCCGGTTCAGTTCCGGCAGGCGCGCACGGTGGTTGAAGGACTGCTGGCTCATCCGGCGGCCGGCGAATTTCTCCCGACCAACGACTCGTCGGACTGCAAGCTCTGCGACTTTCAGCAGATCTGCCGAGTCCAGGCGGAAGGTTGGACGATTGAATCGCCGCGAGCCAAATGGGCCGAGGAACATGCGCCCGATCTGGAACAGTACGCCGGGATGCTGCGGCGCCGCTCGCCGGGGGACGGATGACCACCGCTCTGTCGGCACCGGAAGATCAGTCGGCCCGCGACCGCATCGTCAGCGACCTCGATACCAACCTGCTGGTGGAAGCGGGAGCCGGCTCCGGCAAGACGACCTCGCTGGTGGGCCGGATGGTGGCGCTGGTTCGGCGCGGCACGCCGGTCGAGCAGATCGCCGCGGTGACGTTCACCCGCAATGCCGCTACCGAACTGCGCCAACGGTTCGAGGTCGAACTGGAGCGCGCACTCCGCGAGGGGGGAGACGAGCCGGAAATTCTCCGGCGCCTTGCCCGTGCGCGCGAACATCTCGACAGCGCCTTCCTTGGCACGATCCACTCGTTCTGCGGCCGCCTGCTGCGGGAGCACCCGATCGAAGCGGGGCTCGATCCGTCATTCGAGGAGGTGACCGAAGAAGAATGGCCGGCGATCCGCCAGGAGTTCTGGATGCGGTGGCTGGAGCGGAGCCGCCGCGACGACGACGTGGCACTGGAGCAGCTTCGCGCGGTGGGGCTAGATCCCCGCGCGCTGTACCAGGGGTTCGAAGCGCTGGTGCGGTACCCCGACGTGACGTTCCCAGCAGAGTCGCGCGCTATTCCCGACATCACTGAATGCCGGCGTGCCCTGCGGTCGTTGATGCAGCGCACCGGGGACGCGATGCCGGATATCGAGCCGGAGGACGGCTGGGACGCGCTGCAGCGAACCATGCGGCGGCTCGCTCTCCTGGAGCGCACCGGCGACTGGACCAACCCGGTCTCGTTCTGCGATGCGATCGCCACGCTCAGCAGCAAGAACTGTCACCCTACCCAGAGGCGCTGGCCCGACAAGAAGGTCGCCAAGGCGTTGGGCGAAGACTGGGAAGCGCTGCTCGCAGGTCCGGTCGCCACGGTGCTCACCGCCTGGCGGGAACACCGCTATCCCCTGGTCATTGAATTTCTCTCGCGCGCCGCCACCGCCTTTGCGCGCGAGCGACACGCCACCGGCCGGCTCGGCTTCGAAGACCTCCTGCTCGGTGCTGCCTCGCTCCTCAGAAAGAATCCGGCGGCGCGACAGGCGCTGGGGCTGCGATTCCGCCATCTGCTGGTGGATGAATTTCAGGACACCGATCCGATCCAGGCCGAGGTCTGCTTCCTGCTGGCGTCCGACCCGGCACAGGGCACCAACTGGCGTACGGTGACTCCCAGACCGGGAGCACTCTTTGTGGTGGGCGATCCCAAGCAGAGCATCTATCGATTCCGGCGGGCCGATATCCAGACCTATGAACTGGTGAAGCAGCGAATCGCGGCATGCGGCGCCGTGCTTTCACTTACCTGCAACTTCCGCTCAGTGCATCCGGTCTCCAGACTGGTCAACCACCACTTCGTGCACGCCTTTCCTCGCGAGGCTTCGGCGGTTCAGGCAGCGTTCGCCCCGCTGATTACCCGCGATGCGCCGGCCGGCGCCGATGGGATTTACTGTTACCAGGTCAAACCCGAGGCGAAGCGGAAGGACGCCATCGTCACCGATTGCTCAACCCAGGTGGCATCGTGGATTGCGCAGCGGGTTGCCGCGGGCGATCGCGCGCCGGGCGACTTTCTGGTGCTGGCCTACCGCAAGGAAGTGCTGGAGGCGTACGCGACGGCGCTGGCAGAGCGGAACATCCCGGTGAACGTTACCGGAGCCGGTCTTCCCCGCGAGCTGGAGCTGCGCGAGCTGATCGTGATTCTCCGCGTGCTGGCCGATCCGACCGATCCGGTGCTGGTGGCGGCGGCACTGGAAGGCCTCTTCTTCGGATGCAGTCCGGCCGATCTGTTCGAGGCGCGCCGGGCCGGGCTCGATTTTGCGATTGCGCACGCGCCGAACGAATCCACCAGCCGAGTGGGCGCCGCTCTGCAACAGCTTTACCAGTGGTGGATGCTGGCCCAGCGCGTCCAGGCTGACGTGCTGCTCGACCGGATCCTTGACGACACCGGGCTCCTGGCGTACGCTGCCAGTCTTCCGCTGGGTGAAAACCGCGCCGGCACGCTGCTTCATCTCATCGAATCGGTCCGTGCCGCAGTGACCGCCGGCGCTTCGAGTCTCAGTGGTGCCATCGAGACGATCGAGCAGGTGCTGTCGGAATCGGCCAGTGA
>DASSTY010000204.1:0-6713 GCA_035707585.1 Gemmatimonadales bacterium | reverse complement strand
CGCGTGCTCCTGATGCAGTCGGTGATCGAACTGGTCTTCGCCGATCGCAAAGGCGCGGGGCTCGGGATCGGGTTCGATCTCGTCGCGAAGCGCCCGTCCAAAGCTGGCCAGTTCCTCCAGCGCCTCGCGGGTGGCGGCGTTGACCTCCTCTGCCATGGCCGGCGCCGCCGATGCCACGGCTCCGGCCAGCTGCGCCAGCAGGGTTCCGCCGCCGCCCAGCATGCCCAGCGCGGTATCAACGAACACGGCGGGCGGTTCCTCGATGGTGGCGCGAGCGGAGGCAAGAAAGGCCGGCACTTCGCGGAGCCGGTCGAGCGCCGCCGGTGCCCGCTCCGCCAGCGAACCGCCGGGGCGCGACAGCAGGGCGTAGAATCCCTGGAAGAGATGCGACAGCCAGAACTCGGGGTTGCGCACCGCCGGGCGTTCCGCGCTGAGCCGGGTGATGGTAGAACGGATTTCATCGAGCAGAGCGGTGCGATCGATCTCTTCGGACAGCTCGTCGGTGTCGAGCTGCTCCACCGCGCCGGCCAGTGCGCGGAACGCCGCCAGATGGGTCCGCATCGACTCGGCGTCGTACCGGCCCAGTTTGCCGTCGCTCGCCGTGTCGCCGGCGGCGCTGCCGGCCGCCGGATCAAAGTGCCACTTGAGATCCAGCCACGATTGGCAGAGATCGTCGATGGCCGTCATGCGCTGGCGATCACCTCGGTATCGTCACCCAGGGTTCCTCCACCGTGAAATCCCTCCACCCGCACCCGGTTGCCCAGCATGGCCCCGCTCAGTTCGGCGCGCTCGATCCGGCCATCCCGACCGACCACGGTATCGCGGATGGTGCTGTCGATCACCCGGGTGCCCGATTCGAGCGAGACGTTGGGGCCGATCGTGCTCCGCTCGATGGTGACACCGTCTTCGATGTACACCGGATCGTTGATCGTAACGCCGGGGAAGTCGCGCCGCCGGGCCGCGCCTTTCTCGAGCAGGATGGCGTTGGTCTCGAGCAGCGTCTCCAGCTTCCCGGCATCGTACCAGCCGCCCACTTCGGCGGTGAGAATCTTCTTGCCGTGGTCGATCATCCACTGGAACGCGTCGGTCAGAAAGTATTCGCCCTTGTTCCGCGGCCGCGACAGCGTCCAGTCGATTCCCTTCCAGAGACTGTCGACATCGCGCACGTAGTAGAGCCCGATGTTGGCGAGCTTGCTGATCGGCTCGGACGGCTTCTCGACGATGCGCGTCATGTAGCCGTCCGGATCGGTCACCACCACGCCGAATCGCTGATAGTCCTCCACTTCCTTGGCCCAGATGATTCCGTCGGCCTCGGTCCGGTTGATCAGCGAAAGATCGGCTTCGAAGACGGTGTCGACGAACACGATCAGCACCGGCCCGTGCACGTAGGGCCGCGCCAGGTTGACCGCGCCGGCCGTGCCGTCCTGCACTACCTGCTCCACGAAGCGCGAGGGGTAGCTGTAATGGCTGCGGGCGTATTCCTCCACCTGCGACTTGAGGTGGCCGGTGATGAAGATCAGTTCTTCGACATCGAGCCCGGCCAGGCGGTCCATCACCCAGTCGATCACGGGACGGCCCGCCACCTTGAGCATCGGCTTGGGAGTGAGATGGGTGTGGGGCCGAAGCCGAGTGCCCTTCCCCGCCAGTGGAATGATCACCTGCATCGGCTAACCCCTCCCGTAGCGATCGGTCAGGCGGACCAGATCGTCCAGCTCCGGCGTCGACGCCTCCAGCACATCGCTGTCCACCACCGCTTCGATCTGATGCACCAGCCCCGCCGGAATGTGCACGCTTTCGCCGGCGCGGAACGCCCGCTCCACCAGGTCGTCGCCCGGCCGGATGCGGAGGATCAGTTCGCCGTGCAGCACATGCATCGTTTCATCTTTCCTGTTGTGATACTGCAGACTCAGCACGTGACCTGCCTTGACGTGCAGCACCTTGCCGACGTAGCGGTCGGTCCGGGCCCAGATCAGCTCATGGCCCCAGGGCTTGTCCACGCGGTAAGGAATGTCGGGCATCAACGCTCCGTTTCAGTGAGCTCGAACGATGAAGGTGAGGTAATGCAGGCGCGGACACAGATGCCGCAGCCGACGCACCCTTCGCGCCGCAGCACCGGGTGGCCGCCTTCGTCCATCATGAGCGCCGATTCGCCGACCGGACAGGAGGCGGCGCAGACCCCGCAGGCGATCCCCTCGAAGGTGACGCAGCGCTCGGGAACGAACGTCACCTCCGCCAGGCGCAGGCCGGCCCACCCGGTTTCCGGAACGGTCAGCGCATCGGTCGGACAGGCCGCGGCGCAGGGCATGTCGGCGCAAACCAGGCACGGCTGGAGCCGAGGATCGAGATAGGGAGTTCCGGCCGCGAGCCCGCCCTCGACCGGAACACGCATCAGCGCCTGAGCGGGACAGGCGTTAATGCAGGCGTCGCACCGGGTGCACGCAGCCGCCAGCGCGACTTCGGGGAGCGCGCCGGGCGGCCGGTGCCACTTTCCCGGGGCCACCCGCTCCTCCGCCTGCAGCATCAGCCGTTCAACCCATTCGCCTACCGCATGGCGAAAGAGATCTCGGCGGCTCCCTCTCTGAAACAGATCCGACACGGCACCTTCAGTGCTGAAATGATGCCGGAAGGTAGACCGCCGATCGGCCGAAGTCGACTCCGTCCACTACCATGCCGGCGCGAAACTGAACAACCAGCGGAAGCCAACCTTGTCGCGGCTGTCGAGCCGGTCCTGCGCCAGGAACTCGCGACTGACATAGAGCGGCAGGTCCACCCGAGTAGTAAAGATGGTCTGGCCGAGCCGATGCTCCGCCTGAATCCCGACGCCGGCATCGCCCAGCACCGCCATGTCGTGATCGGTGCCGATCGCCGCCGCGCCGTCGGCCCAGCCGATGTCGCCGAACGCCGTGAGTGCAACCCGCCGGAAGAGCCCCGCGCGGGGACGCTCGAGCAGCGACTTTTCGACCTGCAGGTTGAGCGCGAGCGCCTGGGTGGCACTGAGATGCGGATCGTAGCCGCGCATGTCGGCGCCGCCGGGGAAATGATAGTTCTCGTCCGGCCGCACCAGCAGCGCGCCGCGCGAACGGAGGAACGGATTGGAGAGCTGCTGATAGGGGTCGCCGCCGGCCAGATAGATCCGGCGCTGGCGCACTACGTCATCCTTGCCGTCGGCGTAGCCGGCAAAGCCGCGCGCCGCCAGCGCGAACCCGGCTCCCAGCGATCGCCGCGCCGTTGCCTCCAGGGTGCCGCGGAAGTAGGCCTGCGCGTCGTAGCGATTCTCGGTGGTGAGTCCCGGCCCCGGCGTGGCGTACATCATTCCGCCACCCACCGACCCACGCGCCGTAACCGACCAGGGACCCAGCCGGTCGGCGATGCCGCGATAGAACTGGAACTCGATGGTGCCGGCATCATCCCAGTAGCCGGGATCGATGTAGTCGGTGTTGGTGACCGCGGTCCAGCCGAGACTCAGGCCGGTGATCGTTTCGGGACCGAATGAGAGGTGCTCGCGATGCCGCTTCTCGAGCGCGGCCCAGACGCCGGCTCTCCCCTCCATCCGGAACGCTTCGATCGACTGCGACAGCCCGGGGCTCCGCCACCAGGTTGGGTTGGCGAACTTGACATCGAGATCGAGATCCTGGGGCCCGGGATCGGCGCTCCACCCGGTGCCGTAGCTCACCTGGAAACGATTCTGGTCGAACATCCCCAGGTAGTTGTCGCGCTCGCGCAGCCCGACGGTGATTCCGCCGGCGTCGTTGAACCAGACGGTCGGCGCCAGCCCCACCGCCAGCCGGTCGCGCCGCACCCGCTCCGAGAAGAACGGATCGAGATAGATGTCGGTATGGGCGAAATCGGAGATGATCGGGATGTGGAATCCGAGCTGGCGCCGGTTGTTGAGCATGTTCCAGTCGTGAGTGCGGACCCGCGGATCCACGATCACTTCAGTCGGCTTCTCCGTGGTGGGCACTTCGACCCACGCGCGCTCGGCCAATCCGTCGGTGCGCACCATCGCGGTGTCAGAGCCGGCCACAACCGCAACTTCCACTGGAATCCGGCCCTCTTCCCGGCGCACCACTTCGACGTGGGTGCGATATCCGTTGCCGGCGCGCTCCACCCGGACCCGGCCCACCGCGTAATCGTACAGATCGGCGGAATGGAGCCACTGGCCGAAGAGCGTCGAGAGGTCCCTGCCGGAGACTTCCTCGGCCACGGCGCGAAAGGCGTTCTCGTCAACGTGCCGCAGCTTCCACCGGCGATAGAACGTCTGCAGAATCCGGTGCATCACGTCGTCGCCGACCACGTAGCGGAGCTGATCGAAGAAGAGCTGCCCCCGCGAATAGATCATCAGATTGTAGCTGGTGAAGTCGCGATAGTCTTCGCTCACCAGACTGGTCGGTTCGGTCATCCCCTGCAGTGAGAGCTGCAGCAGGAAATTCTCCAGCCCCTGGTACTGCCCCGACCGGCCCGCCGTCTCCCAGAACCACTGGGTCTGGAAGCTGGTGAATCCTTCGTCCATGAAGCCTTCGCGCCATTCGTTGTTGGCGAGAATGCCCATGGTGTAGTTGTGCCCCACCTCGTGAACGATCAGCCCCTGATCGGCCGAACCATTCATCACCATCATCGGGAACTCGGTGCCGCCGCCCTCGATTCGATGCACGTTGGTCATCTGGGGCCAGGCAAATTTGCCGTAGAGCTGATCCAGCCAGGCCAGGGCGATCTCGGTGCGCTTGACTGCAATACCACCACCCCAGGTTGCGGTATCGCCCGGCTGATACAGCACGTGCACCGCGACATCGCCGAACCGCCCCTGCTCATAGTGGTAATCGGGGTTGAGCGACATCGCGAAGTGATGCACCTGCTCGGCGTACCAGATCACCCGCTTGCGGCCGGGCCCCGGTGAATCGCAGCTCACCCGCGGCGCATCGGCGTAATAGTGGCGCTGATATTCGATTTGCGAATCGGGCATCCCCGCCGTCCGCGCCCATCCCGGATCACCGCAGAGCGGAACGCCGGTGGCGCCGATCACCTGATCTTCCGGCACATCGAGATCGACGAGGAAGGTGGCGAATTCGCCGTAGAACTCACCGCCGGGGTAGAGCGCGTGCTCCTCCCAGCCGTAGCGGTCGTACACCACCACCTTGGGATACCACTGGGCAAAATCGAACCGGCGGCCCTGACGCCCCTGGCGGCGCGGCACCGTGGAGGGCCGGCCGTCCCAGTTCATCTCCACCACCATCGAATCGCCGGGCAGCAGCGGCCGCGGCAGTTCGAACCGGACGATCGTGCTGTCGGGCGCCAGCGGCCAGATCGCCGTCACCGGCTGCCCCATGATCCGCACGTCGCGCACGTGGTTGAACCCGTAATCGGGGTCCTTGAGATCGTTGAACCGGCGGCGGCCTTCGACCGAATCGGCATCGGACCAGCGCGAACCGGGACGGAACGCATTCAGGTGCAGATGCAGCGAAAAGGTGGTGAGCGTATCGGGCGAGTGGTTGACGTAGTTGATCCGCTCGGTCCCCGCGATGACGCCGGTCGGTTCATCCAGCTTCGCGGTAATGTGGTAGGCGACGGCCTGCTGCCAGTACGGCGAAGGCTGCATCGAGTCGGGCCGAGGCTGCTGAACAGCCAGGAGGGCGAGGAGCAGAAGCGGCATGACGGAATCCGGGTAGAGTCAGGGATCGTGGTGAAGTACGATGAAAGTAGCGCGGTTTGGACCGGGAGAACACCGGGCGGCGCTTGACAGGGCGATCCGGGCCGGAAACCATCCGTGATGATCGGAGAGTCGAACCGTGCCATCTACGTCGGCATCGTGGCCACGCTGGGAATCGCCGCCATCAAGTTCGTGGCCGGCGCGGTCACCGCCAGCTCGGTCATGCTGGCCGAAGGCGTCCACTCGCTGGTCGACACCTCGGACGGCCTGCTTCTGCTGCTGGGCCGCCACCGGGCCCGGCGCCCGCCCGATGAAAGCCACCCGTTCGGCCATGGGCAGGAACTCTACTTCTGGACGCTGATCGTCGCCATCCTGTTTTTCTCGGTCGGCGGCGGCGTGTCGGTGTACGAAGGGGTCCACCACATCTTCCACCCCGAACCGATCACCGATCTGGGGTGGAACTACGCGGTGCTGGGCGCCGCGACGTTGTTCACGCTCTGGTCACTCCGCGCGGCGTACCGAGCCTTTCGCCGGGACTCCGAGGGGCGCGGATTCTGGCAAACGATGCGGCAGACCCGAGACCCGACGCTGGTCACGCTGATCCTGGAAGATGGCGCCGACATCGCCGGCCTCATCATTGCCTTCCTCGGGGTCTACCTCTCCACCGCGCTGCACGAGCCGAGGCTCGATGGCCTGGCCTCGATCATCGTCGGCGTTCTGCTCGCGATCGTCGCCATGTTTCTTGCCGGCCAGAGCAAGCGGCTCCTCCTCGGCACCGGAGCCGACCAGCAGCTCCTTCGCGACATCTGCGCAGTGGTCCAGCGGGATCCCTCGGTTGGCGCGGTTCACCGCCCCGTAACGGTCCACTTCGGTCCGCGCGTCATCCTTCTGGGGCTTGGCATAGAATTCCACCCCACTCTGCCCGCAAGCGAAGTGGCGCGTGCCATCGATCGATTGGAAAAGCTGATCCGGGAAAGCCATCCGGTGGTGAGGTATATCTATCTGGAGGCGGAGTCGGTGAGCAGGCAGAAGGACGGGAAGACGGGATGACCTACCGGCTCGGCGGGCT
>DASSTY010000203.1:0-8977 GCA_035707585.1 Gemmatimonadales bacterium | reverse complement strand
AATATAGTTGTGTGACAGGCGGGCGGACGGACGGACTGACGGACAGGCGGGCAGTGGGCGGGAGGACGGGAAGACGGTAACGGCAGGGGCGCGTTGCGCGCGCCCGTGGCGCGCAGGTGGACCCTGCGGTTGTCATCCCGAGCGGAGCGAGGGATGACAACCTTGCGCTCAGGATGACAGGCCTCGGATCCACCCGCCCCCATTCCCGTCTTCCCGTCCTCCCGTCTTCCCGTCCTCCCGTCCGTCAGTCCGTCAGTCCGTCCGTCCGCCTTTTACACCACCCTCGTTATCCAATCCCCCACGAAATACCCCACCACCGCGACGCCCAGACCGACGATGAACATGTCCATCCCGCTCCGGATGACGCCGCGGCCGGTGAAGAAGCTGCGGGCGGCGCCGACCGCGAAGTGCGAGACCATCGCCAGCACGAAGCAGACCCAGATCGCGGTGGTGCTGGTGCTCACCAGCAGCGGCGCTACCGGGATGAACGCGCCGAGTGCCGTGGCGATGCCGGTGATCCAGGCCTCGCGCAGGGGCGTGCTGGTGGCCTCGCCGATCTTCAGCTCTTCGCGCACTTTTTCCTGCAACGCCTGCTCGGGGTCGGTCATGACCTGGGCAGCCAGCCGATCAGCTTCTGATCCCGAGATCCCCTTGGCCTGGTAGATCAGACTGAGCTCTTCCCGTTCGAGTTCCGGCATCAGCCGGATCTCTTCGCGCTCCATCGCAATTTCGTGCTCGAACACTTCCTGTTCGCTCTTGGCGGCGAGGTAGCCCGAGCTTGCCATCGAGAGGGCGTCGGCCACCATGCCGGCGATCCCGGCCAGCACCACCGGGTGCCCCGCCAGCTGCATATGCCCCTGCGCGCCGATCATCCCCGCCACCAGGCCGAAGTTGGCGGTGAGTCCGTCGTTGAATCCGTAGACCACGTTGCGGAGGAAGCCGCCGGCGCCGGTCTTGTGCCAGGGTTCGGTGGCAGCGCCGGTGATGCCCGCCAGCGTGTCGGCGTGCTGTTTCGATTCCTTGGCCAACTGCAGGGCGGCCGGTCCGGCGGCTCCTTCGGGCGCTTCCTGATAGAGACTCAGGTAGCCCTTGACCTCGCGGCCTTCTTCCTGGAGCAGCAGCGGCAGCAGCAACCGGCTCCCGAATCGCCGGGCAGCCCACGCCCTGAGTCGCGCTCCCAGCGACGGCGCCGGGGTCGCCACCGAATGGCCGTTCTCGGCCAGCAGCTTTCGCCAGATCTCCACGTGCCGGTCTTCGACCTCGGCGAGCTGCCGGTAGATCCGGCTCCGCTCCGGGTCGCGTTCGATCCGGGCCATTTCCCGGTAGAGGTACGCCGCGTCGGCCTCGTCGGCCAGATGGTGGAGCCAGATGTCGGGATGAGCCATGACGGAGTATGGCGGGAAGACGGGAAGACGGGAAGCGGGAAACGGAGAACCGGGGGACGCGGCCGCGGGCCGCGACGTCGAGGGATCTTGCTGGCTGGGCAAGATCCGTCGCGGTGGTCAGGATCAGCCCGGCCTTCCAGGCGACCCCACGCAAGCCGGGGGCTCCGCCAAGGGGTCGGCCGGTATACAAGTACTTGTATACCCCGGAAACGGCTCGCCTGAGGTGCCGCCCCGAGGGGACGGACTCGGCCACCAGCACGGCGGCCAGGATCTCCTGACTTCGCCGCCTGCGGCCGCGGAGTTGACCGTGAGCCCAGCGAGCGCAGCGAACCCAGCGACGGGATCGGGCGGCCGGCCGGGGTCGGCCGAGCGGCCGAAGTGCGCAGCGGCAATGCGTCCGGAGGATGCCCGACTCGCTCGGCCTTGCAAGCGACCCCCACCCAACCCGGGTGCTCCACCAGGGGCTCGGCGGGTATACAAGTACTTGTATACCCCCGAAAGGGCTCGTCCGGGGTGCCGTCTCGAGGGGTGGACCCGATCACGAGCACGGCGGGCAAGATCCCTCGACTCGCTGCGCCCGCTCGGGATGACGAGCCGCCGCGCTCGGGATGCCGGCGTCGCGCTCGGGATGACCGCGCTCCCGCGGGCCGGCATCACGGGCGCGCGCCCCGCACCCTTTGCCTCTTCCCGCCCTCCCGCCTTCCCGTCTTCCCGTCTTCCCGTCTTCCCGCCCACTGTCCGTCAGTCCGTCTGTCCGTCTGTCCGTCTGTCCGTCTGTCCGTCTGTCCGTCTGTCCGTCTCTTCACCTGTCCGCCTGTCCGTCCGTCCGTCCCCCTGCGACCCTCCCCCTCTCCCCGGCATCTATTATTCACCATGACCCGGACGCTCCTCATGGATTCGCTTCTGCCGGCCGATGCCGATGCTGTGTTGGCCGGTGCGCGCACCGGTGACCCGGCCTCTCTGGAGGCGCTCTATCGCGCTTTCGAGGTGCCGGTCTACCACCTGGCGCGCCGGCTCTGCCGCACTGCGGAAGACGCCGAAGACGTGATGCAGGAGACCTTTTTCGAGGTATGCCGGAGTATCCGGCAGTATCGCGGCGACGGCTCTCTCTGGGGCTGGGTCCGGAGCATCGCGGCGAGCAAGGCCCTCATGCGGCTCCGCCGCAACCGGTATCGCGAAACCGACGAGCTGCACGACGATTTCGTGGCCGCCCGACGGGAAGCTCCTCATCTCCGGATGGACCTCGAGGCGGCCCTCGAGCGGCTGCCGGAAACCAGTCGGGCGGTGGTGTGGCTCCACGATGTCGAGGGCTATACCCACGAAGAGATCGCTTCGATGATGGGCCGTACCACGAGCTTTTCGAAATCGCAGCTGGCCCGGGCGCACCGCCGCCTGCGCTGCTGGCTGAATGAGTAGGACCGAACGATGAACCCGCATCTCGAACTGGAACAGCTGCTGGCGCTGCGCGAACCTGGGGCGGAGCCGGGTGATGCCGCACTCCGTGACCATCTGGCAAGCTGCGCCGAGTGCCGGGCCGAGGCCGAGCGGCTTGATCAGCTCCAGGCCCGGCTCAGGGCGCTTCCGGTGCTCCGGCCCACCCGCGATCGCTGGCCGGCGGTCCGCGCCCGCCTGGCGGCCGACCGCCGGCGCGTCTGGTGGCGCCGCGCCGGTCTCGCCAGCGCCGGAATGGCCGCCGCGCTGGCGGGTCTGATCCTTGGCAACAGCTTCCGCTCGGCGACGCCTCCGGACGCCGCGGGCGTCACCGGCGCTGCTGCCGAAATTGCCCGGGCCAAAGAGAGCTCACAGGCGCTGGAGCAGCTGCTCCAGCAGTACGACCCCGACTCCCGGATCATCGACGGCCGGACCGACCGGATCGCCCAGGAGCTGGAGAACCGGATCGCGGCGGTGGACCGGGAGCTTCAACAGACCGCCGCCGCCGATGAGGCAGAGCGCAACGCCGCAGCGCTTCGGCTCTGGCGGGAGCGGGTAGGTCTGCTCGACGCACTGGTGGACGTTCACGTAACGCGGGCCAGCAACGTAGGGCTTTGAGCCCGAGGAGGCAGGATGCAGTACCGTTGGATTCCTCTCGCGATTGCCGGGTTGCTGGCAGCGGCGCCGCTCGCCGCCCAGCAGGACAGCGGGAAAAGCCGTGAGAAGAGGGAGAGCCGGCTCCTGGTCCGCACAGTTCCTGGAGGAACCTGGGTTGCCTCCATGACCCATCGCGGCCGCCTCGGCGTCATCGTCAACATGCAGCCTCGCTCCAGCGATTCTCTCGGAGCATACATCGAAGCCGTCACCCCGGGTGGCCCCGCCGATAATGCGGGAATTCGCTCCGGCGATGTGATCACCAGGCTGGATGGCAAGTCGTTGCTGGAAGGCGGGAAGGGCGATGGCGAGCAGTCGGCGCCGGGGGTGAGGCTGGTGGAGCTCGCCGCCAAACTGGAGCCGCACGACACCGTTAAGGTCGAATACCGCCGCGACGGGAAAACCCGTACGGTCACGCTGGTAACCGATCAGGATCCCTGGTTCGTCGTCAGCGATGCCAGGCCGGGCGCGGAGATCCGCGCGTTCGAGTCCCCCACCTGGGATCCAGCCAGGGTGAAAGGGTTGACGGTCCAGGGCGACCGGCTTCGGCTTTCGCTGCTCAACTCGCCGCTCTCGGATCTCGAGCTGGCGCCTCTCAATTCCGACCTCGGCGCCTATTTCGGGACCACCGACGGCGTTCTGGTCATCAGCGTGCCCGACAGCTCCAAGCTGGGTCTCAAGGCCGGTGATGTGATTCTGAGTGTGGATGGCCGGAAGCCGACCAGCCCGGCTCACCTGATGCGGATTCTTCGGAGCTATAATTCAGACGAGCACTTCAAGCTCGATGTGCTCCGTTCGCATCACCGCCAGACCATTACCGGCCAACTCGACGGCCGGTAGGGGAGGGCGACCACAAGCGAGGTGGGCCAATGGGATTCATCTGGACCATCATCATCGGTTTGATCGTCGGCGCGCTGGCCAAGTTCATCATGCCGGGCAAGGATCCCGGCGGCATCATCGTCACGATCCTGCTCGGCATTGCGGGCTCGCTGCTCGCCGGCTTCCTCGGGCGGGCAATCGGGTGGTATAACGACCCGGGTGAAGCACCTGGAATCATCGCCAGCGTCATCGGAGCGCTGATTCTGCTCTGGCTGTACCGGATGTTCATAGGACACCGCAACCAGCCGACCTGAGTGCTGCGAACCCGCGCGGCCTTCCCCGCCTGGCTCTTCGCCGCCGCGCTCCTTGTGCCCCGATCCGTCGGGGCACAAGGCTTACCCGCCTACCAACCGATCAATCCCCTCTTCATCTCGCGATCATCTCTGGCGTTCGTGCCGTACCGGGACCCGGCGCCAGGCAAGTGGGAATTTGGAATCGGGTTCGACTATGCCAGCGCCATCGAGTCGCGGCGCACCGCCGCGGCGGGCGAGCTGCTCGACGGTGAGCTGGCCCGGCTGAATCTGACGCTGACGCACGATCTGAACAGCCGCTGGTTCATTGCAGCCGACCTGCCACTCCAGGGTGCCTACAGCGGCGTGCTCGACGGATTCCTCAACTGGTATCACGGATTCATCGGGATCACCATGCCCGAACGGGAGGCTCGTCCGCGCGATCGGTTTGCCTATCAGGTCGATCTCCCGGACGGGTCGGTCGCGACCTATCCGTCATCGGGCGCCTACCTGGGCGACACCCGGCTCTCTCTGGGGCACCGCTACAGCCGGCACGTCCAGTCGGTTCTGAGTGTCACCGTACCCACCAGCACCAGCCCCGCCGGTTACGGGCAGCGAACCGTCTCTGCCGATCTGTTCACCACCGCGCGTGTGCCGCTTACACCGCGGCTTCTGGCCGAAGGTGGCGCCGGCATCGGCGCGACGCCGAGGGCAGGCGATCTCTCCGGCGTGGAGCGGACTCTCTTTGGTAACGCTGCCGCCGGGTTGCGCTACCGGTTCTGGGGACGGCAGTCGCTCTTCGCCACCCTGTACTACGGCACACCCGCCTATCGCGGAACGACGCTGCCGTCGCTCGACGGGTCCGATCTGTCGCTCGATTTCGGCTGGATCCTGCGAACCCGTTCGGGGCGGGAGTGGCGAATCGGGATGACCGAAGACCTCCGGCCTTCGGGGCCGGCGGTGGACATCATTTTCCGCTTAGGAGTGCGCTGAGGCCGGGCCGAAAAGAAATTCATTCATGTTGCGGAGCAGAAATTCCTTCGCCTTGGGATCGCGCAGGTCGAGACCGTAGTGGTTGATGAGCTGCTGCTGGTAACGCAGCCATTCGCCCCAGCAGATGCCACAGATCTCCGCGTAGACGCGCTGTCCCAGCTCATTGGGAAACGGCTGGAACGCCATCGCTTCGCGATCCTGGCCGCATCGAGTGCAGTGAAGAGTCGCCATGCGGGCAAGTTAGCCGCCACTCGCTTCATCTCCAATCGCGAGTGTGACCGTTGCCCTTGGGCCCGGTTCGGGAATGCTGTAGCTTGAGGCAGGTCAGTCGCCGCGCTTCAGCGCCTTGACGCCGCTGGCGGTGCCGAGCCCGGTGCCCACGCCAAAGATCACGGCCGTAGTGCCGGTGATCATCGGGAGAAGCGCGGCGGGCCAGACCACCACGGCAGCAGCGGCACCGGCAATCAGCGGGGCCAGCGGCGACCGAACCGCATCGACGAAACGGAGCCGCCGGCGGACGAACCGGCGAGCGAGGACGAAGCCGGCGATGCCGGCGGCAACAGTGATCGCAAGTACAATGGTGGCATACATATCACAGATCCGGGTTCGTGGACTCGACAATGCTCGCGTTACAATACGCAACGTCCCGTGTAAAGATTCAGCCAGGAGGACGGCCAGGGTGACGTGAGGCAGGCCCGAGTCCCATCCGGTCTCTGACAGGGGAGGGGACGCACCATGCGGAGACATCCGACGGTGAATGTGCCCGGGATCGGTCCGATGGACCACGCCTGGGACCTGTTGGGGGAGTGGCAGACGGAGTTTGAATTGCCGGGCGGTGAGGAGCCGGTGCACGGCAAGATGCGATTCGATTCATGGGCGGAGGGCGAGCTGGAGCTGGATCCAACCGAGGCAGTGCTGGCGGGCGTGCCGGTGCGGGTTCCGCTGGAGCGGGCCAGCGCGGTTCACCTGACCGATGCCGGCGGCGGAGCCCTGCAGTGGGTGCTGCACGCGCCCAGCTGCAACTGGTCGCTCCAGGCGACGCTCTGGCCCGGGTCGCTGCACCTCTTCGTTCATGAGGGCGAGGAAGAAGAAGAGGAGATTTACCGGGCCCACGGCACCCGGGACGGCGCCTACTACGCGCGGAAATATCCGCTTACCACCTGAGCGCGGCGCTGCCCCAGAGGAACCCGCTGCCAAAGGCGGTAAAGGCGATCAGATCTCCCGGCTGGATCCGGCCGCCGCGCACGCATTCGTCGAGCGCAATCGGAATCGTGGCGGCGGTCGTGTTGCCGTAACGCTGAATATTGTTGTACACCTGACCGGCCTCGAGGCCGAGCGATTTCTGCACCAGCTCCGAAATCCGGAGATTGGCCTGGTGCGGAATCAGCAGCGCCAGATCGGACGGCGTGCAGTCGATCTGCTGCAGTACCGCACGAACCGATTCCGGCATTCGCACTACGGCGTGCCGGAAGACTTCCTTGCCATCCATGGACAGAAAATGACGCCCCTGCTCGATCATCTCCGGCGTAATCCGCGGATGATACATCGAGCCCGGCGCATCGACCCAGAGCTTTTCGGCATAGCTCCCGTCGCCGTGCAGATCGAACGCCAGCAGACCGCGGGCGTCGTCGTCGGACGGGCCCAGCACCACCGCGCCGGCACCATCGGCAAAGATCACCGCCGTGTTGCGGCCGCGGGTGGAAACGTCCATTCCGGTGGATTGAATTTCCGA
This sequence comes from Gemmatimonadales bacterium, assembly GCA_035707585.1. Lineage (GTDB taxonomy): Bacteria > Gemmatimonadota > Gemmatimonadetes > Gemmatimonadales > GWC2-71-9 > DASSTY01. Next base: position 1,673 of record DASSTY010000203.1, on the reverse strand, counting down.
ACCGACGACCAGGATGTGGCGGAACTGTCCCGCGCGGATCCAGGCGTCGGCCACCGAGAGCGCAAAGATGAATCCGCTGCACTGGGTCCGCACATCCATCGCCGGCACCAGCGGGGCGTCGAGCAGCCGCTGGAGAAACACCCCGCCGCCGGGCGCAAAGTGATCGGGCGTGGAGGTGGCGTACACAATCATGTCGAGGTCGCGCGGAACCAGCCCGGCGGCTTGCAGCGCGGCGTGGCTCGCCTTTGCGGCGAGCTGGGCGCCGGTGGTTCCCTCCCGGGCCCAGTGACGCTGCTCGATGCCGGTCCGCGTCCGGATCCATTCGTCGGACGTGTCCATCACCTTCGACAGATCGTCGTTGGTGACGATGCGATCCGGCACCGCCATGCCGGTTCCCAGAATGCGCGCGCGGGTCATCGGTCGTTCCTGACAATGGAGGGCGGGCGAATTCTGGGGATCCGGCGGTCTCGGCGCAAGAGCAGCGCAGCACTGATCATGCTGATGATGTTGACTCTCCCGGTTGGCTCGGCCCATGCCCAGAGCATTCGCCCGGGGCTCGAGTGGCAGGATGAGGGACGGCGCGACGGCTACGGGGAAGCGAGCCGAGTGCTCGATCTGGTGCAGGCGGCGCCGGGCCAGCGCGCCGCGGTGGTCGGCGCAGGCGACGGCTATTACGTGCTTCGCCTGGCAGAGCGGCTCGGGCCCACCGCCGAATTGGTTGCCGAAGATGACGACCCCGGCTACCTGGCCCGCCTGCAGGCCCGGCTCGACGACGCGGGCCTGCCGGCGGTACGGATCGTGGCGGGAGCGGCAGATGATCCGCACCTGGCACCCGGGTCGGCCGATCTGATCATCGCCGACCACATCTACGCTCGCGTGGCGAGTCCCGCCAATTATCTTCGGAAGCTCCGACTCGCCCTCAACTCCGGTGGCAGACTCGCCATCGTCGAAGACGCGGGGATGCTCGGGCGGCCCGGCGTCGCGTCCGGAACGGTGCGGTGCGCAATGGCGCGACTGGGCTTTCGCGAGCTCGAATTTCAGCCGCTCATGCCGGCGGGCAGTTGGGTGGAGGTGCTGACTCCGGACGATGCCGCTGCACCTCCCAGAGACGCCAACTGCGGCGACCGGCGCTGAGCGGTTCGACTACCGATCGACTCGCCCCACCACCAGCGTGATCAGCCAGATCCACCCAATCCAGCTCAGAGTCAGCAGCCACCCCATTCCGCGCCACGTTTCCCACAGCGCGCCGATCGGCGTGAGCCAGAGTGGCCAGGGCGCATCGGCGGTGAGGTGGCGCCGCTCCACCACCTGCACCGCATCGAACCCATCGCTGCGCAACTGATTCATGATGGCGGAGCATCGCTCTGCCGGCGTCGTGGTGGAATCCACCCGGACCAGATTCCAGACCATGTTGGTCGCCCCCCAGCCATGCTGATCGGTGGCGCCCACCAGCAACTGGCCGGCGCTCCGGGCGAGCTGAATCAGCGAATCACGGCGTGGCGGCGTCAGGCGGTCTGCCTCCGGCGCTGCGTTGACGATTTCAAAGCCGTCGAGCCCGGCGGCAACGAGATCGGCCAGGCTGTTGGCGAAATGCTCTTCGTACTCCGGCAGCGACGCGATCACCACCGCCTGGTAGAGCGAGTCGCTGGCTCCCAGGAAGTGAGTCAGCCCGG
>DASSTY010000202.1:0-5524 GCA_035707585.1 Gemmatimonadales bacterium | reverse complement strand
CCACCCACGACCCACGTTTCACGACTCACGACCGACTCTTTCCGAGCAACTCCCGCACGTCCTCATCGGTGGTCTGGTCGAAGTCGGCGTACCACAGACCCACAGCCCGGAATGGCTCGGGTGTGGCGGCGCAGACCACCTGATCGGCGATTCTGGCGAGTTCCTCACAGGTTTCTGCCGCGGCCACCGGGACCGCAATCACCAGCTCGGCCGGCTCCTCGGCCGCGACCGCGAGCGCGGCGGCCCGCATCGTAGCGCCGGTGGCGAGGCCGTCGTCCACCAGGATCACTGTGCGCCCTTCGATCCGGGGACGCGGACGGTCGCCGCGGTACGCGGCTTCGCGGCGGGCCAGTTCGCGGCCTTCTTCATCGGCCACGGCGGCGACGGCACGATCGGGAATCGCCAGCGCCGCGATGACATCTTCGTTCAACACTCGAACGCCATCCGACGCGATTGCGCCCATGGCGTATTCCTCGTGTCCCGGTACGCCGAGTTTCCGGACCAGAAAGACATCGAGCGGCGCGTTCAGCGCACGCGCCACTTCATAGCCCACCGGCACGCCGCCGCGCGGCAGCGCAAGCACCAGCAGGTCGGGACGGTTCGCCAGCGAGCTGAGCCGCTCCGCCAATTGGCGGCCGGCGTCGACGCGATCACGGTACAGTGGCGGTGATACCAAGTTCCCTCCCATCCGGCTCGCCGCCGGACCCGCCAATGTATGTATTCCCATTGATTGTTGGAGCGATGCGGATCACAGAGAAGGGATACTGCGCCAGCGATAACCCACCGAGAGCCGAACTCCACCACCGACCCCCGCCTCGAAGTTCCAGCCGGAGCTGCCGCCGGGATTGCCCTCGATACCCAGCAGCAGCACCGCATACCCGCGAGTCTTCCTCGAGCCGACTACGGCGATGCCACCGCCGCCATACAACCCCGGGCGCCCCCGCGCCGCGGGATTGAGAAGAAAGTGCCCCACCAGCTCACCGCGCCAGATTCCGCGGTCGCCCGCGATCCCCGCACCCAGGAACGCCGCTACCCGGGCGCGGCTCGAGGTCCGCAGCGCCCCCGACACCCCCAGCACCCCGGTGGCGGGATCGGCCGCCGTGGCGATGGCCTGAACGCCGATCTCCCTGACCTGCTGGGCCGGCAGCGGGGCGGCGAGACCGGCCAGCGCAAGCGCCAGCGCGGCGAGCCGTTCAGCCCAGCCGCAGTTCATAGCTGACTTTGATGTCGCTCGCGAGCGAGTGGATCACCGAGCAGTACTTGTCCAGCGACAGATCGATCGCGCGCCGAGCTTTGGTCTCGTCTATGCCGGAACCGGAGATGCGATACACCAGGCTGAGCGCGATATATCGCCTCGGCTCCTCCTCCCGGCGAACGCCAGCTACCTCCACCCGAAGCTGCTCCAGGTCGACCCGCATCTTCTGAAGAATCGAAACCACGTCGGCGGCACTGCACGATGCCGCCGCCAGCAGCAGCATCAGCATCGGGCTGGGCGCCTCGGCGGCGTTCCCGTCGATCAGCACCGACGGGCCTCCCGGCTCGCCTCCTACAAACCGGAGTCCGTCCCGCCATTCCAGAGTGATCTGCTTGGTTTCCTGAGGCATTCAGCGCTCCCAGTCAGAAGAAATCAGGCCAGCGGTCGCTTTTCGGAGCCGGCGGCCTTGTGATAGTCCCAGATAGCGTAGATGGCGATCGCACCGGTAGCCCACGCCAGCGGCCTGAGCAGCGGCGAGCCGAGCAGAAAGGCCAGCAGGGTAAGCAGCTGTGCCACCGTTACCGCTTTCCCGCCGAGCCGAGCGGGGATCGCCATCGGGCGGCCCGAGAACAGCGTTATCACGAACGCGATCGTCGCGGCGATATCTCGCAGCAGCACGGCGAGAACTTCGTACAATTCCAGCCGCCCCGACGTTGCTACCACGAAGAACGCCGTCCCCATGAACAGCTTGTCGGCTACCGGATCGAGAAACGCTCCGAGCCGGGACGCGCCAAACCGCCGGGCTACATGTCCATCCAGGAGGTCAGTTATCGCGGCTGCCCCGAGCACCAGGAGACGGGCACCTGCCGCTGGCACAAGCAGGAACGCCGCTGCGAGCGGGATCCGGAGTACCGTCAGGGCATCGGCTGCGGCCCAGGCGCCGCGCGCTTGCTGGCCGCCTGGCGCCGCAATAGGTTCGGACATTCCGCACCCTCCAGCGTGAGGCACAAACATACCGCCACCGCCCCATGATCCTCAAAGCAGCGGGATGAGCGCTCCCTACCATAGCCGGGTGGTAGAGCTCACCGGCGTGCCTGCCGCCCGCCTCCGCGACGCCGAGACGCTGGCCGGCCTGCTGGTGGCCGCGGCCGGGGCCGGCGGACTGCCCACCGATGGAGCACCGCTCCTGCGCGAGAGCCAACGCGGCATCAGCCTATGCCTGCTTTGCCGCGACGGCCACATCGTGGTGCACACCCTTGCCGATCAGGGCTATTGTTTGATAGACCTGGTGACCCGGAGTGCCGAAGGGCTCGCCAAAGGGATCGAAGTCATCACGCGACGGTTGACCCGCGAATAATCGGCCCCGCTCTTGCACTGCGTTGGGGGCCGACCCGCAGTGGAGAGCGCAGTATGAAGCGACGCATCAGCGTACTGAGCCTGATGGCCGGACTTCTCGTCCTCGCCTTCTTCACCGGCGGATGGCTCAAACGCCCCGAGCCGGCCGCCAATAACAATGTGTACCAGCAGGCCCGCCTGTTCGAAACGGTGCTGAGCGCTATTCGCCGGAGTTACGTCGATTCGATCAGCGAGCCCGACCTCTACTTCCGCGCTACCACCGGAATCGTCGATCATCTGCACGACCCCTACTCGGCGCTGCTGGTCGATGGCGCCTATCGCAAGTACGAGAATGATCTGAGCGGCAGCTACGTCGGGCTGGGGCTCCAGCTCGATCTTCGGGCCGGCGCGGTTGTCGTCGCGGCGGTAGACCCCGATTCCCCCGCCGAACATGACGGCATCCTGCCGGGCGACCGGATCATGAGCATCGATGGCCGTCCTACCAAGGGCCTGAACGTGGGCCAGGCGAGCGAAGCGCTTCAGGGTGAGCCGGGCACCGAAGTGACTCTGGTGATTCGCCGAGTCGGCGAACCCGATGCCACGCACCGGCTGGCACGCCGCATGGTGCATGTCCGGGCGGCCTCTCCCGGGATTCTCCTCCCCGACAGCATCGGCGTCGTCACCCTCAGCCGGATTACTGCGACATCGGCCCGGGAACTCCGGGAGAGCGTTGACAGTCTTCGGGGCGAGGGAATGAAGGCGCTGGTTCTCGACCTGCGATACAACCCCGGTGGCGTACTCAGCCAGGGCGTGGCGGTGGCCGACCTCTTCCTCGATCGGGGCGAGCTGGTGGCCACTTTGCGGGGTCGCAATCCGGGCGACGTCACCGCGTTTCGTGCCGAGCAGGATCAGGCATGGCCTGGTTTGCCGCTGGCCGTTGTCGTGAACGGCGGCACTGCCAGCTCGGCGGAAATCATCGCGGCCGCGCTGCAGGATCATGATCGCGCCGTGGTCGTGGGAACGCAGAGCTATGGCAAGGGTGCGGTGCAGAGCACCATTCCACTGGGTGATGGGCTGGCGCTCAAGCTCACGACCGCCCGCTGGTATGCACCCAGCGGCCGGACGGTGCAGCGGCCGGGGCAGTTCCCCCGCGACGGTGCCGGCGCACCGCCCGATACCAGCGACGCTCAGCGCTTCTACAGCGACTCAGGCCGGCCATTGGACAACGCCGCCGGAATCATCCCCGATCTGCGGGCGACTCCACAGCAGCTCACCGCTCCCGAGGCGGCGTTCCGTCATGAGCTGGGGGGCGAGCTTTCCCGCTACTACGACCTGCTCACCGCTTTCGCCCAGGAACTTCGGGAATCGGAAACTCCGCCGGACTCGAACTTCCAGGTCACGGCACAGCTCCGAGCGGACTTCAGGATGCGGATGGAGCGCGAGGGATTGATGGTACCGAGGTCGGTGTTCGAGGGAGCTCGGTCGATGATCGACCGGGACCTGGAAGAAGCGATTGCCCAGGAACTGTTTGGTCCAACGGTGGCGGCTCGGCGGGCGGTGGTACACGACCGGCAGATTCAGGCGGCCGTGCGGGCGCTGGCGGATTCAGCGCTCGCCGTTACTCCCTGATCCCCGAACCAGCCCTTCGGCCCGGCGCTGGCGATCAAGGCACCGCCGGGCTACTTCCAGCACGGCATCAGCAGTCACCGAGCGATAGAGCGCGGTTGGATCGCGCAGTTCATCGAGACCGCTCCCCACCAGCCAAGCATCGAGAATCTCTCCCGCCAGTGCGGCGCCGCTCTGCCGTCGAACCTCCGCCTGGCCGGCCAGATAGTTGATCGCCTGATCCAGCTCGATATCGGTTACCCGCTCGTTGCGGAAACGGTCGAGCTCGTCCAGCATGGCGTCGCGCGCCTCGGGCTCGCGCTCGGGCGAGGTGGCGATGTAGGTGACGAGCGCGCCGGCGCGCCGGCGCTGCCAGGCGGCGGCGAGCACGGTGTACGCCAGCGAGCGGCGGTCGCGCAGCTCCTCGAAGAGCCGGCCGCCCAATCCGCTTGCGACCGCTGCCCAGACCTGGGCGGCGGCGCGATCGGGATCGTTCCGGCCGGGGCCTGGAAATACCATCGCCAGCGCCGACTGCGATTTGTCGCGATCGACCGAGTCGATGATCGGCCGGTGGTCCAGCTGCCAGGTTTCGACCAGTGACGATGCCTGGCGCGCCTGCACCTGGTAGTCGCCAAAGATCTCCGCCAGCTGTTCGGCGGCGGCTTCCGGATCGATCTCCCCTACCGCAACGACCGTCACCCGGCCGCCCCGTGCGGCCGCGGCCTCTCGAACATGCTCGGGAGTGATGTTGCCCAGCGTCTCGGGAAGTCCGCCGACCGGGAGCCCGTAGCCCTGCCGTCCAAACGCGGCAGTGAATGCCAGACGGAACGGAAAGCGGAACATGTCGTCGATCATCTGGCGAGCTTCGTTCACCATCAGCGTGCGCTCCGCCAGGATGGCATCATCGGCCAGGCGAGGCCGGCGATACACCAGGTCGAGCAGAGCAGCGGCAGAACGCAACTGGTCGGCCAGTACCGTGGTACCGAATCCTTCCCAGTCCGAATTGACGCTTGGCGAGAGGACTCCGCCCAATCGTTCGAAAGCAAACGCCAGCCCGGCGGCGTCGTGATCTCCCGCTCCGCGAACTGCAGCGCGCGCGGTGAGAGCGGAGAGCCCGGCCAGCTCCGGAGGATCGGGGTCCAGACGCGAGCGATAGACGCCGACACTCACCAGCGGCACGCCGGACTTGCGGCGAATCAGGAGATCTGCGCCGGGCAGCTCCACGTGGAGAATGTCCGCCGGCGCGCGGGTGCTCCGAAGCGGCCGCCGGGCGGGCGCCCTGAACGCTGCCGCCACGTCGTCCGCCTCAAGATCGTCGCCGACACCTTCCGGCAGGTAGGCAACCACGCCAACCGCATCAGGGAGGAGGAATCGTGCTGCCGCGCTGAG
>DASSTY010000201.1:0-8134 GCA_035707585.1 Gemmatimonadales bacterium | reverse complement strand
GAAAGTCGGCTTAAGTGATCCGGTGATCCCGTGTGGATGGGTCATCGCTCATCGGATAAAAGGTACGCTGGGGATAACAGGCTTATCGCGCCCGAGAGTTCACATCGACGGCGCGGTTTGGCACCTCGATGTCGGCTTATCGCATCCTGGGGCTGGAGAAGGTCCCAAGGGTCCGGCTGTTCGCCGGTTAAAGCGGTACATGAGCTGGGTTCAGAACGTCGTGAGACAGTTCGGTCTGTATCCGTCGTGGGCGTGGGAGTGTTGAGGGACGTCGTCTCTAGTACGAGAGGACCGAGACGAAGCGACCGCTCGTGTACGGGCTGTCCCGCCAGGGGCAGCGCCCGGTAGCGATGTCGCGCGGAGATAACCGCTGAAAGCATCTAAGTGGGAAACTCTTCCCAAGATGAACACTCCTGGACCATCAGGTCCCTGAAGGGCCCTGGGAGACTACCAGGTTGATAGGGCGCAGATGTACGGAGGGCAACCTCTTTAGTCGAGCGCTACTAATCGCCCGTGAAGTTTGATCTCTTCCTGCTTGCTCACACCCATCATCCATCCGTGCATCGACGTGGGTCGACCCTCGACCCACGACCGCTTTTCGGCTGACGACTAGCGCGCAGGGGCCACACCCGTTCCCATTCCGAACACGGCAGTTAAGCCCTGCAGCGCCGATGGTACTGCACTCGAAAGGGTGTGGGAGAGTAGGCCGTCGCCAGCCTTCCCTTGAAAGCCCGGCCCGCCTCCTCAGGCAAGCCGGGCTTTCGCTTTCCCACCCTCCCGTCTCCCCGTCTTCCCGTCTCCCCGTCTTCCCGCCGTTCCGTCTTCCCGTCGTTCCGTCCTCCCGTCCTCCCCGTCGTTCCGTCTTCCCGTCCTCCCGTCCTCCCGTCCTCCCACCTACCTTCCCCCATGCCTCGGACCGGTCACATCGCCCTCGCCGGCGCACCCAATGTCGGCAAGTCGTCGCTCCTCAATGCCCTCGTCGGTGAACACCTCGCCATCGTCAGCCCGCGCGCCCAGGCAACCCGCCTGCCGGTGACGGGAATCCGTACCGACGAAGACACCCAATTCATCTTCCACGACCTGCCCGGCCTGCTCGAACCGGCCTACCTCCTCCAGGCCCGGATGCGCGCTGCCGCGCTCGAACGGCTCCGCCAGGTCGACGTCGTTCTCCAGCTCCACCCGGCCGCCGAAGCGCCGGCCCCCGACTTTGCCCGCCTGGCCGGCCTGGAACGCCCGCTGGGCGTGCCGGTACTCCCGGTCTACACCAAGGCCGATCTGCTGACTCCGAACCAGCGATCCGCCCTCCCGGCCGGTGCCCTGGTGACCTCGGCGGAGCGGGGCGAGGGGATCGATCAGCTCCTCGATGCCGTGCGAGCGCTGTTGCCGGAACGCGAATTCGAGTTCGACCCCGACGACATTGGCGTGCAGCCCCTCCGATTCTTCGCCGCCGAATACGTCCGCGAGGCGGCCTTCCAGCTGCTGAGCGATGAGCTGCCGTACGCCCTCTCCGCCGAGGTGGAGGAGTTTCGGGAAGAACGGGACCCGATTTACATTCGGGTGGCACTCTATGTTGAACGCGAATCCCAGAAGGGAATCGTGATCGGGGCCGGTGGGCGGACACTCAAGGCGATCGGGGCGCATGCCCGGAGCCGGCTGGAAGCATTGGTCGGCGGGCAGGTCTATCTCGATACCTGGGTCAAGGTCCTTCCGAAGTGGCGTCGCAACCCCGCCAGCCTGACGCGGTTCGGCTTTCCGGAGAGCGCATCAGAGAAGGAGTCACCATGAGCCTGGCGCCTGAGCTGCTGGAAATCCTGGTCTGTCCTCAGTGTCACGGCGAGCTGGAGTATCGGCTCGAGCCGGAATCGCTGGTCTGCTACGCCTGTCGCCTGGTCTACCCGGTTGAAGACGACATTCCCATCATGCTGATCGAGGAAGCGAAGCCGCTCGAGTGAGCTCCGCCGGGCAGGATCTCCTCTCGCGGGCGGCCGCCGAAGCGGCGCGCCTCGGCAGCGGCGCGGTTGGCGCCGAGCACCTGCTGCTGGCCGCACTGGACGATGCGCCGGTCGCCGCCGCGGTCGAAGCCAGTGGCGCCTCCACGGCGCAGCTCCGGACCACGCTCGAAGCCGGTGCGCGGCGCGCACGGGCCCGCCGCGCCGCCGCGTCCAACGGCCAACTTCCGCTTACCTCCCATGCCCGCCGGCTGCTCGATGCAGCTGCCCGAAGCGCCGGCACGCCTGGCGTCATCACCGCACCGGAGCTGGCAGCCGCTGCCGCGCGCGACCCCGGCAGCGTGCTTACTCGCGTCCTGGGAGGGGCCGAACCGAGCAGCGGATTCGTGGCTGCATTGGAGGGTGGTGCGGCCGATCAGCGGCCGGCGGTCGCTCGGAAGGGGAGTGGATTGCCTCCCCATCTCGATCCGGGCAGGACACCAGTGCTGGGGCCGCCGTGGCGTCGGGTGTTGCTGCTCGCGGCACCGGTGGCCGTGGTCCTGGCACTGCTGCACCAAACGCCGGTTCTGGTGTTTCTCCTCGCCTGCGTGGGCGTGCTCCCACTCGCGGCGATGATGGGCGACGCCACCGAGCATCTGGCCGCGCGCACCGGGCCCACCCTGGGCGGGCTCCTCAACGCCACCTTCGGCAACGCGGCCGAGCTGATCATCGGCATTGTTGCGCTCCGCGCCGGGCTCGTCACTCTGGTCAAGGCGTCGATTACCGGCAGCATCATCGGCAATCTGCTGTTGATTCTCGGATTGGCGCTGGTGGTCGGCGGAGCGCGCCGATCGGAACTCCGGTTCAACCGTGTCGCTGCCGGGATGAGCGCAACGATGCTCACGCTCGCAGTCATCGGCCTGGTCTTCCCGGCGCTTTTCCACGCCACCCATATCGGCCCCCTCTCGCCGACCGAGCTCCTGATGTCGGAGGGAGTGGCGCTGGTTCTCGCGATCACGTACGGCTTCTCGCTGCTGTTCTCGCTCAAGACCCACCGTCAGCTCTTCTGCGCGACTGCCCACGATATGACCGCCCCGATATGGGGGCGCGGCAAGGCGATCGCGGTCCTGGCCGGGGCCACCGCCGGCGTCGCGGTTCTGTCGGAGATCCTGGTCCACGCCACCGAAGCGGTTACCGCCCGGCTCGGGCTCACTGAGACGTTCCTCGGTCTGATTGTGATTCCGATCATCGGGAACGCCGCCGAGCACGCCACCGCGGTGGTCATGGCCGGGAAAGGCAAAATGGATCTGGCGTTGCAGGTTGCGCTGGGTTCCAGCACCCAGATCGCCCTCCTGGTGGCACCCGCGCTGGTCCTGGCGGGGGTCTTGCTCGGCCAGCGGATGGATCTGGTGTTCTCTCCGTTCGAGGTGGTCGCGCTCGGGCTGGCGACCGCGATTGCGGCCCTCAGTATGCAGGATGGCGAGTCGCATTGGTTCGAGGGGGTCCAACTCCTCGCTGTCTATACGCTCACTGGCCTGGCGGCCTACTTTATCTGACTTGGCCACCGGGGCGCGCTAAGCTAGTTTCCGATACCCCCTTACGTGAGGCCATCGGTGCGGACTCGCCCGACGATTCTCTTTTTCTCGCCGGACGGGCGGCCGGTGCCGCCGCTGGTGCGGCGCTGGGCCGAGGCGAACGCCTACCCGTTGCAGCCGCTGGCCGACCCGGGGGCGGTCGAATCCATTGTGCTCCGCGGCCATCCAGCGGTGCTGGTGTTCGACGCCGCTGGCGACGGTACCGCCGGCCAGGCGATGCTGCGCCGGCTCAAGAGCGATTCGTTCACCGCCATCGTGCCGGCACTCGCAATCGGCGCCGCCGCGGATTCCGCCAGCGTTCAGCAATGGTTCGCAGCCGGCGCCGACGAGGTGCTTACCTCCGGCTTTTCGGCCGATGAGCAGCAGGCCCGCATGGAGGCGATGCTCAGCCGCACCGAGCGCGATGTCGCGGTCCACCCCTCGACCCGCCTGCCGGGAACCACCGAAATCGAGCGCGAAATTCGCCGCCGGCTGGAAGCGGGCGGTGATTTCGCGGTCTGCTATGCCGACCTCGATCATTTCAAGGAGTTCAACGACCGCTACAGCTACTACGACGGCGACCGGGTCATCTACATTCTCTCCCGGATTCTCCACGATGTGGTAAAGGGAATGCTGGGCGGGCAGGGCTTCGTGGGGCATATTGGCGGCGACGATTTCATCTTCGTGATACCGGCGGCCGACATGAGCCCGGTCTGCAGCGAGATCCTCCACATTTTTGATTCGCTGATTCCGCTGCAGTACAGCGAACAGGATCGCCGCGCCGGATATTTCTTCGGCAAGGACCGGCGCGGGCAGCTCCACCGTGTTCCGCTGATGACGCTCTCGATCGGCATCGTCACCAATCGGACCCGGCGCTTCACCCATCCGGCGCAAGTCAGCGAGCTGGCTACCGAGATGAAGAGTTACGCCAAGACGCTTCCGGGATCGGTCTTCGTCGTGGACCGGCGGCACGGGGGCGATGGAGAAGGCCCCGGCGGCCAGCAGTCTCGCCATTCGCGCGAATCGAAGTAAGGAATCCGAGATGAACGTCACCTGTCCCAACTGCGCCACCACCTATCGAGTCGATCCGGCCAAGGTTCCCGAGGCAGGCGTGCGCGCCCGGTGCGCAGTCTGTTCAGCCATTTTCCCGGTGCGGAGGGAAACGGCGGCACCCATCGCCGAGCCTGCGTTGGCCGCCGCTCCCGTGACGCCAGCACCGGTGGCGCCTGCCGAGCCGGCTCCGCAGCCTGCCGCGAGTACGCCCGCGCCGCCGCCCGCGCCACCAGCACCAGCCGTTGCGGCAACAACCACTGTGCCGCCCCCGGCCGTTCGGCGCCCATCCGCGCCGATCACCCCGCCGGCCGCCGCGCCGGCCACTCGCCCGTCGATGCCGCCGCCGGCGGCGCCCCGATTCGCATCGTCGCCGCCGCGTCCGGCAGCCCCGCCCGCGGGCATCGCGCCGATCGTCGAGCCGCCAGCGGCAGAGACCACCGCTCAGCCGTCCGTGCCACCGCGGCCCGCTGCCCGGCCGGTCAATCCATTCCTGTCTCAGGACCCTGCTGCCAAAGCTCGGCGCCTGGCGCGGGCGTTGATCTCCGATATGGTGGTCTATAATCCCGCGAAGCGGAAGGATGGGCTTCGCGACGGCAATCTGAAGGAGCTGTTCGACGAAGAAATCCGGAAGAGCTGGGAGGAGTATACCGAACAGGTCGGCACCGAGCTGGCCGAGTCGACTCCCTACTTCCGCGAAGCGCTCAACGAAATCCTCGCCGAGGGTCGTCCGGTCTTCTGACGCGGCTCCCGCCAGCGCCGCGGCGCGGCTATCTTTGAGGCCTGTCGAGCCGCTCCTCCGCCTGCGGGCGGACGAGCGGTTTGTTCGTATGGAGTCACGGGACGCTTCGCCGCGGCCCCCAACACGGAGCGAGTAGATGAGCGATCTGAAGGAACGTCTCGCCGAGCTGGATAGTCGTGCCACCGAGCTCCGAGGCTTTCTTTGACTTGGACGACAAGATCGCCCGATTGAGCGCTCTGGAAGCCCAGCAGGCCGATAGCACGTTCTGGTCCAACTCTGATCGTGCCCGCGTGGCGGTGCAGGAGATCAAGGCGCTGAAGGCCTGGGTCGTTCCGTTCACGTCGATCAGCGAAAGAATCGCCTCGGCAACCGAGATGGCCCAGCTGCTCGAACTGGAGCCCGACGCCGGGATGCAGCAGGAACTGGAGCAGGAATCGGCCGACCTGGCCGACGCAGTGGCGGCGTTCGAGCTCCAGGCAATGCTGCAGGGTCCCGACGACGCCCGCGATGCGATCCTCACGATCCATCCGGGGGCCGGCGGTACCGAATCGCAGGACTGGGCGGAGATGCTCATGCGGATGTACGTCCGCTGGGCCGAGCGTCAGGGGTTCAGCGTCACCATTCTCGACCTGCTCCCTGGCGAAGAAGCCGGCATCAAGTCGGCCACGATCGAAATCAAGGGACAGTACGCCTACGGTTATCTCAAGGCCGAAAAGGGCGTCCACCGGCTGGTCAGGATTTCGCCGTACGATTCGCAGGCGCGCCGGCATACCTCGTTCGCATCGGTCTTCGTCTATCCCGATATCGATGACACGATTGAAATCGACCTGCGCGAGGAGGACATCAAGATGGACGTCTTCCGCGCCTCCGGAGCCGGCGGCCAGCACGTCAACAAGACATCATCAGCCGTGCGGCTGACTCATATCCCGACCGGTGTGGTCGTAAGCTGCCAGCAGGAGCGCAGCCAGTCGAAGAATCGGGCCACGGCCATGAAGATGCTCCGCGCAGCGCTCTACCAGCGGCAACTGGAAGAGCAGGAGGCCGCCCGCGCTGCCGTCGAAGCCACCAAGACCGATAATTCATGGGGCAACCAGATTCGCTCGTACGTCTTCCAGCCGTACACGATGGTGAACGATCACCGGACCGAGGTGAAAGTGACCGACGTGCAGCGAGTAATGGACGGCGATCTGAGCCCGTTCATTCAGGCGTATCTCAAGCGCTTCGGAGGCAAGGCGGCGTGAGCGGCGAGCCACCGGCCGGTCATCCGGTCGAGGACGAGCGCACCCGGGTAGAGCAGGCCCGGCGTGACAACCGGCAGGCCCTCGAGCAGATGGGCGTGCTGTCGTATGCCTATCGGTTCGACCGGACCGACTACGCCGCCGAAGCGCTCGCGCGTTATCGCGATGAAATGGGTGATGAGGGGCCGGAGGTTGCGGTGGCGGGGCGGGTGGTGGCGTGGCGACCCAAGGGGAAGGTGGTGTTCGGCCACCTCGAAGACGTCTCCGGCCGAATCCAGATCTATCTCCGGCGAGACCAGCTGGGCGACGCCGATTGGGGAGTGGTCGAGCGGCTCGATCTGGACGACCACATCGGTGTGCACGGACGCCTGATGCGCACCCGGGCCGGCGAGATCACCGTGCGGGGCAGGCAGGTCCAGCTCCTGGCCAAGTCGCTTCGGCCGCTTCCGCGCGGCAAGGTGCAGGTGCTGGAGAGTGGGGAGACCAGGACCTACGGCGGGCTGGCCGATCCGGAAATGCGCTACCGGCAGCGTTACGCCGACCTGGCGGTGCACCCCGAAGTGCGCGAAGTATTTCGGCTCCGCGCTCGGGTGATCGCGTTTCTTCGGCGGTTCCTCGACACTCGCGGTTTCCTGGAAGTCGAAACGCCGGTGCTGCAGCCGCTCTATGGCGGCGCCTCAGCGCGCCCGTTCGTCAGTCACCACAACGCGCTCGATCTCCCGCTCTATCTCCGGATCGCCGACGAGCTCTACCTCAAGCGACTGCTGGTTGGCGGGCTGGAGCGGGTTTACGAGATCGGCCACGACTTCCGGAACGAAGGAATCGATCGCTCGCACAACCCCGAATTCACCATGCTTGAGTGGTACATGGCCTACGCCGATTACCAGGTCATGGCTGAACTGGTCGAAACCATGTTCGTCGAGCTGGTGCAGGAGCTGTTTGGTACGCTCGCGATCGAGCGCGGCGAGGGTGCGGCCCGGACGGTGCTCGACTTTACGCCGCCGTTTGCGCGGGTCCGGTTCGTGGAAGGTATCGTGCAGCACGGCGGACCCAATGTGCTTGCTGCCAGCGAAGCGGAGCTTCGAGAAGCGCTCAGGCGTGCGGGCGTGCCGGCCGAAGATGCCGACAGCTACAGTGGCGGCAAGCTGCTCGACGAAGTCTTCCGGGTTTACCTGGAGCCGCAGCTGATTCAGCCGACGTTCGTGTTCGACTATCCGCGGGCGCTCTCGCCGCTGGCGAAGGCCCATCGCGATGACCCCCGTCTCACTGAACGCTTCGAACTCTTCATCATGGGCCGCGAGCTGGCCAATGCGTTCAGCGAGTTGAACGATCCCGACGACCAGCGCTCCCGGTTCGAAGACCAGGTTCGCCAGCGCGCCGCCGGCGATGAAGAAGCCCAGCAGTACGACGCCGACTACATCCGAGCGCTGGAGTACGGCATGCCGCCCGCCGCGGGCATCGGCATCGGAATCGATCGGCTGGTGATGCTGCTGGCCGATCAGCCATCGATCCATGATGTCATCCTCTTTCCGACGATGAGGCCCGAGGCATGACCGAGCGGGCCGAGCCGAGAGAACGCTGGTGGCGGCGCTTTCGCGAGGC
>DASSTY010000200.1:0-8262 GCA_035707585.1 Gemmatimonadales bacterium | reverse complement strand
AAGGATGGACCCGTCGCCGGAAGATCGAGCTGATCGAAAGCGTCAACCTGGACTGGCACGACCTCGCGGGTGACTGGTTCGAGGCAGACGCCGGCTAGATCCTTCGCCTCGCTCACGATGACACCACTCCCCTTCGCGTCCCCGCTTCTCATTCCCCATTTCCCCTTCCCGTTTCTCCTTCCCCGTTTCCCCCTTCCCGTTTCTCCTTTCCCGTGTCCCCCTTCCCCTTTCCCGCTTCCCGCTTCTCGTTTCCCACGTCCCACGACCCACGTCCCACGACCCCCTTCCCCCTCCCCTCCCTCCTTGCCCTCCGCCCCGAATCGGTCGAAATTCACCAAGTCTCACAGTTGCTCCTGCTCCACCAATCCCGGAGTCGTAATGCGTCAGGACTGGGCGCTCTCGGCCGTCATCGTGGCGGTTGGGGTCGCGGTTGGCGGATGGTTCATCGGACACGGATTCGCCGAGGGCCGCCGGGGCGACCGGTTCGTGACGGTAAAGGGACTCGCCGAGCGGAATGTCCGGGCCGATCTGGCCCTCTGGCCCCTCCAGTTCGTCACCACCGGCGACAATCTCGCCCAGACCCAGACCACCATCGAGCGCGACATCCACCTCACCTACGCCTTCCTGGCCCGCCATGGGGTGGATACGGCCCAGGTCCAGCGCCAGAACCTCCAGGTCACCGACGTGATGGCCAACCCCTACCGCCAGGGGCCGGTCGGCGCCCGGTACATCGTGAGCCAGCAGCTCATGGTCCGCTCCGACCAGCCGGAGAAGATTCTGGCGGCGAGCCAGCAGGTGGGCGAGCTGGTTCAGCAGGGTGTGGTGCTGGGCGGCGAGGGCGGCCCGAGTTCGACCTCGCCAACCTACCTCTTTACCAAACTCAACGATCTCAAGCCCGCCATGATCGGCGAGGCCACCGCCAGCGCGCGGGAAGCCGCCGAAAAGTTCGCCGCCGATTCGAAGAGCCGGCTCGGCGGGATTCGCCAGGCCAGCCAGGGCATCTTTGTGATCCTGCCGCGCGACCAGGCACCGGGCATCAGCGAAGAAAGTCAGATCGACAAAACCGTGAGGGTGGTCTCCACCCTGGAATATTACCTCGAGCAGTGAGGGCTCGATGAACCTGGCTCCGCAGCGCAAGCAGTACGATGTGGTGATCGTCGGCTCGGGCGCCGGCGGCGGAATGGCCGCCTACATGCTGACCAAGGCCGGTGCCGAGGTGGCACTGATAGAGGCGGGGCCGCTCTGGTACAGCACCGAAGATTCCGCCATGCTCAAATGGGCCTACGATTCGCCGCGGCGCGGGGCCTCCACCCCGGATCATCCGTTCGGCGAGTTCGACGGCTGCATTGGCGGGTGGAGCATCGAGGGCGAGCCGTACACCAAAGCCCACGGCACCCGCTTCGCCTGGTGGCGGGCCCGGATGCTGGGCGGTCGCACCAATCACTGGGGGCGAATCTCGCTGCGCTTCGGCCCCTATGATTTCAAGCACAAGTCGCGTGACGGACTCGGTGAGGACTGGCCGATTTCCTACGATGACGTGAAGCCGTATTACGACGAAGTGGATCGGCTGATCGGCCTATTCGGCAGTGTGGAGAATCTCCCGAACGAGCCCGACGGCATCTTCATGCCGCCCCCCAAGCCGCGCTGCTACGAGCTCCTGGTAAAGCAGGCCGCCGACCGGCTCAAGGTCACCTGCATTCCGTCTCGCCTTTCCATTATTACGCAGCCGCTCAACGGCCGCCCGCCCTGCCATTACTGCGGCCAGTGCAACCGCGGCTGCGGGGTCAATGCCAACTTTTCATCGCCGGCGGTTCTGCTCAAGCCGGCGCTTGCGACTGGAAAGCTCACCATCATTCCCAACGCCATGGCGCGCGAGGTGACGACCGGCCCCGACGGTCTCGCCACCGGCGTTTCCTACATCGACAAGGCGAGCGGCAACGATGAGCATATCCAGGGTCGGGTCGTGGTGCTGGCGGCGAGCGCCTGCGAAACAGCTCGGCTCCTGCTCAACTCCAAATCGTCTCGCTTTCCCGACGGGCTGGCCAACTCGAGCGGCCGGGTGGGGAAGGGGCTCACCGACACCACCGGCACCGATGTGGCGGGGTTCATTCCGAAGATGATGGACCACGTCCCCCACAACGAAGATGGCGTGGGTGGAATGCATCTCTACATGCCGTGGTGGCTCGACAACCGCAAGCTCGACTTCCCCCGCGGCTATCACATCGAAGTCTGGGGCGGGCTCGGCATGCCGAGCTATGGATTCATGGGAGGCATCCAGGCGTATCCGCCGGGCGGCGGCTATGGCCAGCAGCTCAAGGATGATTACCGGAAATACTACGGCGCCACCGTGGGATTTTCGGGGCGGGGCGAGATGATTCCCAACGAAGATACCTACTGCGAAATCGATCCCGATACGGTAGATCAGTGGGGGATTCCGGTGCTGCGGTTCCACTGGAAATGGACCGACCACGAGTACCGCCAGGTGAAGCACATGCAGGAAACCTTCCGCGCCCTGATTGCCGAAATGGGCGGGCAGGTGTTTTCTCCGATGCCGACAAAGGAAGAGGGCTACGGGATTTCCACCGGCGGCAGCATCATCCACGAAGTAGGCTGTGCGCAGATGGGCAACGACCCCAAACGTTCGGTGCTCAACGCGCACTGCCAGGCGCACGATGTCAAGAACCTCTTCGTGGCAGACGGCGGACCGTTCGTCACCCAGGCAGACAAAAACCCCACCTGGACCATTCTGGCGCTCAGCATGCGGACGGCAGATTACATCGCGCAGCAGCGCAAGCAGGGGGCGCTATGACCGACATGACTCGCCGTGAAGCGGTCACGGTGCTGGGCGCGCTGGCGCTTTCGGCTGCTGCATGCAGCGATGCCGGGCGCAAGGCGCAGGAGGCGCGAGACAAGGCCGCCAAATCGCAGCAGGCCTACACCCCGCAGTTCTTTACGCCGCACGAGTGGGCCACGGTCAAGATTCTGTCCGATCTGATCATTCCCCGAGATCAGCGCTCCGGCAGCGCCAGCGACGCCGGGGTGGCGGAGTTCATGGATTTCATGATGATGGACCGGCCCGACGGCCAGGTGCCGATGCGCGGCGGGCTGGCCTGGATCGATGCCACCATGCGCGACAGCACCGGGAAGAGTTTCGTCGAAGCGACCGACGAAGAGCGGCGCGCGCTGCTCGATCAGATCGCCTGGCCCAGGAAGGCCCCGCCCGAACTGAGCCAGGGCGTCAGCTTCTTCAATGATTTTCGCGACCTCACCGCCTCAGGATTCTTCTCCAGCCGTATGGGCGTCAAGGACCTCCAGTACCAGGGCAACGTGCCGCTGCCGTCATGGAACGGTTGCCCGCCGGAGGCGCTGGCGAAGCTGGGGGTGGCGTACGGGTCTTGAGTCGTGAGTCGTGGGTCGTGAGTCGTGTCATTGCGAGGAGGCCGAAGGCCGACGAAGCAATCCCGTAACGCATGCGGCGGGATTGCCACGTCGGCGCCTCTGGCGCCTCCTCGCAATGACGGCCGCATCAGACAACTTGTGAAAGGAATCTGGTAGTGCCCCTGGGAATCGGCTTCATTGGCAGCGGGTTCAATGCGCGGTTCCACCTGCAGGCGATGCGGGCGGTGCGCGATGTCGAAGTACGCGGCGTCTGGAGTCCCAACCATCGCAACGCCGCGGCGGCCGCGGGGCTGGCGCGCGACTACGACCTGGGCCCCGCCCGCGCCTACCGCTCCATCGCGGAGATGGTGGCCGACCCCACGATCCAGGCGCTCTGGCTCTGCGGACCCAACCAGGCCCGGATCGAAAATGTCGAGGAGATCGTCGACACGATCGACCGCGGGCGCGGCGAGCTGGTGGGGCTGGCCTGCGAAAAGCCGCTGGCCCGCAACCTTGTCGAGGCCAAACGCGTACTTCAATTGGTGAAGCGCGCCGGGATCCGGCACGGCTACCTCGAAAACCAGGTCTTCGCCCCCCAGGTTGCCCGCGGGCGGGAGCTGATCTGGGCCCGCGGCGCCCGCCTCACCGGACGGCCCTATCTGGCCCGGGCGGCCGAGGAACATAGCGGCCCCCACATGCCGTGGTTCTGGCAGGGGAACCTCCAGGGCGGCGGCGTCCTCAACGACATGATGTGCCACTCGGCGCTGGTGGTTCGGCACCTCCTCACCGAACCGGGCCAGCCGCTCAGTTCACTCAAGCTGGCCAAGGTCACGGGGCATATCGCCAGTCTCAAGTGGAGCCGCCCGGAATACGCCAAACGACTCAGCAAGACGATGGGCAAGGACATCGACTACACCCGCCATCCCTCGGAAGACTTCGCCAGCGTTTTGCTGGAGTTCGAGGGCCCCGAGGGGCACCGAGTCATTGGCGAGGCCAGTACCTCGTGGAGTTTCGTCGGGGCGGGGCTCCGGCTCTCCGCCGAGCTGCTGGGGCCGGAATATTCGATGAACTGGAATACCCTCGATGCCGGGCTCAATCTCTTTTTCAGCCGGGAAGTTCGCGGCAAGAGCGGCGAAGATCTGGTCGAAAAGCAGAACGCCGAAATGGGGCTCATGCCGGTCGTGGCCGATGAGCCGGCCGCTTACGGCTACGAGGCGGAGGACCGTCACTTCGTGCGAGTGTTCCTCGGCAAGGAAGAGCCGATTCTCACGTTCGACGACGGGCTGGAAGTGGTGCGCATCCTGATGGCGGCGTATCTCAGTGCGGAGCAGGAAAAGACCGTGGCGTTTCCTCCGCGCGGTCTCGACAAGTTCGTTCCGGCGGTGGCGCGGGGAGAGTGGCGGCCCTAAGTGTCAATCATTCAGAGGAGAACCATCGTGAGTCGCACAATTCGTCTGGCGCTGTTGAGCGTGCTGGCCGGCGCCGGCCTGGCCGCTCCCGCCGTGGCCCAGGGTGGCAACTACGCCACCGCAGTCGCCGCGGGCAATAACGAGCTGTTCGTGGCGGAACCGCTGAATCAGTACGAACCCGGCGCGGTGTATGTCTATCGCCCCAGCGCCGCCGGCAAGTGGACCCGGACCGCGGTGCTCCACGCATCCGATGCATCCAATTTCGATCATTTCGGGCGGGCGCTTGGCCTGGCCGGCAACACCCTGCTGATCGGCGCCACCGAAGCCGACAGCGGCCGCGGTGCGGTCTACGTCTTTACCAAGGACAAGGCGGGCGCCTGGAAGGAAACCGGGCGGCTCAGCGCTCCCGATGGAGCGAAGGACGACGGCTTTGGCCGAATCATCACGGTTTCAGGCCACACGGCGCTGGTGAGCGCGCTGGGCCATGACAGCGCCCGCGGCGCGGTCTACGCCTTCCAGGAGAGCGGCGGCAAGTGGGCGCCCGCCGGCGTGCTCAAGTCCGCCGACGTCAATCCCAACGAGGGTTTCGGCGGTTCGGTGGCGCTGGTGGGTGATCTCGCCTTCGTCGGTGCCTCGCAGCGGGATTCGGCCGCCGGTGCGGTGTTCGTCTTCAAGCGCAGCGGCAACGACTGGACCCAGGACACCACCATCGCCCTGCGCAACGCCGATCCCCGCACGATGTTCGGCAACTCGCTGCTGGCCGATGGCGACCGCCTCCTGATCGGCGCGCCCGGCGCATACACCGCCGCCGGCGCGGTGTTCATCTACCAGCAGGACAGCACCACCCACGCCTGGCGCGGCACCGATCGGCTGCTGCCGTTCGATGGCGCGCGCGCGATGTTCGGTGCTTCCATGGTGATGGCGGGCAACGAGCTCTGGATCGGTGCGCCGCTGGTGGATCGCGGCAACGGCGCCGTGTTCCGGATGCAGCGCGACAAGGACGGCCACTGGATCGCCGCCCGGAAGATGACCGGTCCCGATTCGCTGACCCGCGCCCAGTTCGGCAGCACCATGGCGCTGGCGGGCAGCCATGCCGTCATCGGGTTGACCGGCGCCGATTTTGGGGCGGGTCAGGCGATGCTGCTCAACCGGAGCGCCGCCGGTACATGGGCGCCTGCCGCATCGGTGCACGGCGAAGCCAAGGGCCTCGCCTCGATCATCGGCGCCCGGGTCGATTGCCACGACGACAAGGCCAAGATCTTTGATTGCAGCGACGTCGACCTGCTGTCGTTCATGCCGCTCAAGGACATCGGTGCCGGCCGCGGCGTGGTGGTGAACGACAACTGGGGCTGGACCGATCCGGAAACCGGCCGGGAGTATGCGCTGGTGGGCCGGATCGACGGCACCTCGTTCGTCGACATCACCGATCCGTCGCATCCGAAGTATCTCGGCAACCTGCCCAAGACCGCCAAGGCCAATGTGGCGATCTGGCGCGACATGAAGACGTACAAGCACTACGTCTACATCGTGGCCGACGGCGCCGGCGATCACGGCATGCAGGTTTTCGATCTCTATCACCTGCGCAACGTCAAGACGCCGCAGACGTTCACCGAAGATTATCACTACGACAAGATCCACAGCGCTCATAACATCGTGATCGACACCGCCAGCGGCTTTGCCTACACGGTGGGCAACAGCTCCGGCGGCGAGACCTGCGGCGGCGGTCTGCACATGATCGACATCCGCGAGCCACTGCATCCCAAGTTCGCCGGCTGCTTTGCCGACCCCTCCACCGGCCGCGCCGGCACCGGCTACATCCACGACGCGCAGTGCGTCATGTATCACGGGCCGGACAAGCGCTATGACGGCCACGAAATCTGCTTCAACGCGGCCGAGACGGCGCTCAGCATCGCCGACGTGACCGACAAGTCGAACCCGGTGGCGCTGGCCCATTCAGCCTATCCGAACGTCGGCTATGCCCACCAGGGGTGGCTCACCGGCGATCAGAAATATTTCTACATGGATGACGAGCTGGACGAGCTGGAAGGCAAGACCGACGGCACCCGGACGCTGATCTGGGATGTCAGCGATCTGACCGACCCGGTGCTGGCCGGCGCCTATGTTTCGAAGGACAAGTCGAGCGACCACAACCTGTACATCAAGGGCGACCTGATGTTCCAGTCGAACTACCTGAGCGGGCTTCGGGTGGTGGACATCAGCGATCGTCTGCACCCCAAACAGGTCGGTTACTTCGATACCGTGCCGGTGGGCGAAGATGTCCCGGGCTTTGGCGGCTCGTGGAGCAACTATCCCTTCTTCAAGAGCGGCACGATCATCGTCACCAGCGGGGATGAAGGGCTGTTCATGGTGCAGAAGCATCCTCAGCCGATGACTCCCTGAACGAATGAAGCTCGCGGGTATCATTTCGGGGCTGCTGCTGCTCGGCGCTACTGGCGCCGCGGCACAGCAGCCCACCGCGATGGCCGTGTACGACAGCGCCGGCCATCGCATGGACTATCCCTTCCTCGGCGGCCTCGATCACCCCCGCCCGCAGCTGGTCGATATCGATGGCGACGGCGACCTCGATCTCTTCGTCCAGGAATACACCGGGCGCATGATGTTCTTCGAGAACACCGGCCGCCCCGACTCCGCCGCGTTCACCTGGCGAACCAATCAGTATCAGGGACTCGACGTCGGCGAGTGGAGCCGCTTTGTGGATGTGGACGGCGACGGCGATCTCGATCTCTTCGCCGAGTCGCCATTCAGCTACATCCGGGTGTTCCGGAACGACGGGTCGAAGCAGAAGGCCCGGTTCGTCACCGCGACGGATACCCTGCACGATGCCGGCGGCACCGCCATCTTCAGCGATCGGCAGAACATTCCCCAGATCGCCGATATCGACTGCAACAGCCGGCTCGATCTGCTGCTGGGGCGCGCCAGCGGGATGGTGACGCGCTACGAGGAAACCGGCCGAGACCAGAGCGGCCTGCCGCAGTTCAAGTTCGTCACCGATTCGTTCCAGGGGATTCAGATCATCGGGCAGCAGTTCAATAATCCCGGAATCCCCGGCGGCCCCGGCAGCATGCACGGCGCCAATACGATGATCGTCACCGACCTCGATCGCGACGGCGACCCCGATATCCTCTGGGGCGACTATTTTGAGGCGGGCCTGCTCTGGCTGGTGAACAGCGGGAGCTGCGCTCATCCGGTGATCGGCCGCGACTCGGTGCAGTTCCCGGCCAACGCGCCGCTCCGCACCAGCGGCTACAACGCACCGGCCGTGGCCGACCTGGACGGCGATGGTGACCTGGACGTGATGGTGGGTGTACTGGGCGGCGCCTACAACCCCGATCAGACCGCACGGGCCAATCTCTACTATCTGGAGCAGACGGCACCGCACCAGTGGACCCTGCGCACCACCCAGTTCCTCTCGATGATCGATGTTGGGAGCGAGAGCTCGCCGGCGCTGGCCGAT
>DASSTY010000199.1:0-2670 GCA_035707585.1 Gemmatimonadales bacterium | reverse complement strand
CCTGGATGACCGCGATGCCGCTGTTCAACGTCGCGACCCAGCGCGCCTCGCCCGGGTGGGCCCGCGCCCGTACGATGGCGATCTACGTCCTGGCCTATCAGGGCGGGATGGCGGCCGGCAGTTTTGTCTGGGGTGTGGTGGCCTCGCGGACCAGCGTAGCGGTGGCGCTGGGTGGCGCGGCCCTGGTTGGCCTGGTCGGGGTGGTGTTCGCCACCCGGCCGTTCCGGCTGGAGGCGTGGGAGGGGCTCGACCTCACTCCATCCGACCATATGCGGCAGCCGGTGGTCGAAGGCGACGTTCCGCTCGATGCGGGACCGGTGCTGGTCACAGTGGAATACCGGATTGACCCGGCCGGCGCCGCTGGATTTGCCCGCGCGATGGATGCACTGGCGCAGGTCCGGCTTCGCGATGGAGCGCTCAACTGGGGACTCTACCGCGATACCGCCGATCCCACCCGGTTCGTGGAGACGTTTGTCTCAGAGACCTGGGGCGAGCACCTGAGGCAACACTCCCGCGGCACCATGGCCGACCGCCGGGTCATGGCGGCGGTGCGTGCTTTCTACCGTGGCCCCGAGCCGCCGGTCGTGGCGCATCTGATCCACGTTTCGACCGCACCGGAGAGCGCCGAAGGCCACCGCGGCTGGCCGATTCTGCCCCGCTGGAGCGACGTGCGCTGGTAACGGCGGGGACCGCCCTGGTAGTGACCCGCCTCACCGCGACCCAGGGCACCCCAACCCATCATTGCCGAATGGCTCCGCCGCTCCGGCGGTGGCCTGAGGCGTCCCCTCGGGGCTCGCCGTATGCAGTCTGAAACGGTTCGGGTTCGTCGGGGAGCCCGCCGGTCCGGAGCCGGTTCACACAGTCCGCTAACCGCGTGAGGATACGATGAGGACGCTACTCGCAGCTGCCGCCGTTTCGCTGGCCCTGGTCGCGTGCAATAATGAGGGCCGCACCGCAGGGCAGGACTCCACCGCCATGATGAACAACGCCGACACGTCGGTCACGTCGAGCATGGTGCAGGACACCACCGTGGTACAGCACGACACCAACGTGAAAGTCGATACGGTGAAGGACACGCAGCACGCTCCCGATTCCACCCGGCGGTAGTTCGCGCTGGCGCGGGTAATCGTGCGACATGCCCCGGGCAGAGTGCTCGGGGCATGTTTGCTCTGTGCTACGCAACGTCGTGCTCGGGTGGCGCGCCCATGCGCCGCCGCACCCACGGCGCGACCACTTCCAGCACGAAGACCCGCAGCGCTCCGGCCAGAGGGAGCGCCACCAGAACGCCGAGCAGCCCACCGACGGCGGCGCCGGCCACCAATGCAAAGATCACCAGTGCCTGAGGCACGTGGGTCTGGCTTTTCATGATGTTGGGGGTGAGCAGGTGGCCTTCGAACTGCTGGAGTCCGCTGTAGAGTACAATCGCCAGCAGCGCCTTGGTGACTGATTGCAGCAATGCAACGCAAACCACCGGGATGGCCGCGAGCAGTGGGCCGAGATATGGAATCGGCTCGCCCAGCATCGTAAGAACACCGAGCGCCAGGGCGTACTTGACGCCCAGCAGCGTGAGGCCGATCCACGCCAGCGCTCCCATGATCACCGCGTTGATGGCGGCGCCGCGCACGTAGCCGCCCATCGCCTGGCCCATGTCGTGAAGCACCTGTTCGGTGCGGGGCCGCCGCCGTTCGGGAAAAAACGAAAGGGTGAATCGCAGCAGAGAGGGGCTGCCGAGCAGCCAGTAGATGCTGAGGAAGATCACCACCAGCAGATTGATCAGCCCCGACACCACGGCGAGCGGAACTCCGACCAGGCCGCTGCCGATCTGCTGGATCAGCTGCCCCATGAAGCGGGACGCCTGCCCGCCCAGCCGCTGATCCCAATGCTGAAACAGCGCGCGGCCCCGATCGATCAGCTGCGGCGCCTGCTCTCCCAGTTCCTGCGCCTGTGCTACCAGCGGCGGCAGCACCACCCACGCCAGCACTCCAACCACGATCGCAAGGCCGAGAAAGACGATGGTCACGGCCAGCGTGCGGGACATCCGTCGCGCCAGCCGCTCGACGATCGGCGCCAGCGCTTCCGCCAGCGTGATTCCCAGAATCAGGAATGCGACGGGACGGATCAGCACCCGCAGTACATAGACGACCGCCAGACCGAGGCCGAGCGCCGCCGCCAGCGGTACCACGCTTTGCCACCCGACTCGCGTGAGAGTCCGACCGTTCTCCGCCACTCTCCCACCCCCCTCGAAACGCTGGTCGGCGCTCCGGCTGGATCGTGTTTCGCTACACCGCTGAACCGGTATCGTGGCCTGCTTCGGCCCGGTGCGCCCGCGAGCCGATCGGGGCCGGTGCCCGGTGCTCCCGACCGAGCGCGCCGCCCAGGTAGAGCGCACTGTTGATCAGGCCGACATGACTGA
Organism: Gemmatimonadales bacterium; assembly: GCA_035707585.1. GTDB lineage: Bacteria > Gemmatimonadota > Gemmatimonadetes > Gemmatimonadales > GWC2-71-9 > DASSTY01. The sequence goes on along the minus strand of DASSTY010000199.1, from coordinate 257 downwards.
AAGCCTGCGGAAAGTTGCCCAGAAAGATTCCGGTGCGTGGATCGAACTCTTCGGCGAAGAGCCCCAGGTGGTTGGCGCGGTCAGCCACGCCGTCGAAGAGCTGCTGGGCTTCTTCGGTTCGGCCCGACATGGTGAGCGCGTCCACCATCCAGAACGTGGCCAGCGCAAAGGCACCTTCGCCGCCCGGCAGGTTATCGTCGGTGAGATACCGATACACCAGGCCGTTCCGGGTGAGCTGCTCGAGGGTCCGGTTGATG
>DASSTY010000198.1:0-11332 GCA_035707585.1 Gemmatimonadales bacterium | reverse complement strand
CCGGCCAAGCCGCCCCTCCACATGCCATTCGCCCTGGCTGGTGGATGAGCGGCTGATCCACTGGAGCCCGCCGCCACCGCTGAGCCCGGCCTCCCACTTCGGATTTGCCAGCTGATAGCCGGCGCGCAGTTCCGCCACCGTAAACCGATCGGGCGCGAAGTAGCCGAAGCCGCCGCCGTTGTCGCGGTACCCCAGCATCCGGCCGAACGCACCGACAAAGAAGTGACCATGGATTGGCGTGGTGACGGCGACGATACCGGAAGTCCGCACGTTATCATCATCGGGCAGCGCGCCGTCGATCCAGGCGCGCCCGCCCCCCAGCGTGAACTCGGTGCCGCCGGGCAAGGTTGCATCGAAACCGCCTTCTACCGCATCCACCTCGAGCTCGCGCGAAATGAGATCGGCGGTTTCGTCGAACGCTGAGTGCGAGTAGTCGGCGGTGAGGGCAACCCGCGGCGCCAGCAGCACCCCGACCCCGCCGCGATAGGTTGCCACGGTCTTCGCGGCGGCGCCGTCGGGTGAGACCCGCCGAGCCCCCGCGCCACCGGTCAGCCGGAGCGATCCGAGCTGTACGATCAAGCCGACATCACCGGAGCTCCGATCGGCGGAGATGGTTCCCCCGTTGAGCGGGTTGGGCGAATGACTCTGCTGCAATCCACCGCTCACCGTCGCGCGCACGCCCGGCGCGACCCCCATCTCCGCGCTGGCCGACTCGGCCCACCCGGTATTGTGATCGGAGTCGCGGGTGTAATCCACCCGGAATTCGACCGCAGGACGCAAGCCGGTCCTGATCGTCTGCGTCAGCTGCCGAGCGTTCACGCTGGTGGAATCGAGCGACAGCGCGCGAGCCGCTTCGCGCTGCGCTACGCCGACCCGCCCCTGCCAGTAATGGAGCTGCGCCAATCCAACCAGCGCGTCCACATTCCAGGGATCTTCCCTCAGCACTGCCCGGTATCCACGCTCGGCGCGCTTGAAGTCTCCCCGCCAGGCCCAGACCTGCGCCCGGCCGGTCTGGGCCGCGAGGTCGTCGGGGTCGCGCGCGAGCCATGCGGCGTAGCTGCTGTCGGCGGCATCAAACCGGTTGGCCCATGCCAGGGTGCGCGCCCGCTCCAGCGCGGCATCGCGCCGGTCGGGATGGGCTGTGGTCACGCTGTCATAGCGCGCCAGCGCCGCGCGGAGCTTCCCCTGCCACGCCAGGATCTGCGCCTCTTCCAGTATGAGATCGACGTCCTGCGGATCGATCGCGCGAGCCCGCCCGATCAGCGCTCGCGCCGAATCGAGCTGATCGTGCCACGAAGCCATGATCGCCAGCCGGTAGAGCGGCCGCACCGCATTGGGATCGGCCGCCAGCGCCGTCTCGTATGCCTTGCGCGCCACGTCAAAGCTGCCGGCGGTCCAGGCACTGTCTCCCACCGCGGTTTGCGCTGCGAGTGGCGCGGCGCAGACCAACAGGAGAATCAGTGCGGCACAAAGGCGGCTGGACTTCAAGGCGTACTCCCCCAGAGGGTACGGAGACTGTCGTAAACCGGCTTGAGCCGGGCATGGCTGTTGGGCGTGTTCCATTCCTTCCAGTTCCAGGCGGCAAAGTCGGAGGCGCGCCATTCCCCTCCGCGCAGCGCCGGCGCCGCCGCGACAACAGTGCCGTCACTCTTCCGGTAGGTGATCACCCCGAAATGAAATCCCTCGGCGCTCACCGTGCCGAACTCGCCACCCGCCTCGCGCTCGAAGAGGAGCGTACGGCTCGAGGGGTCGGTGACGTTGAGCAGATTCCAGGGGAGCCGGAGCTCAAGGAGCCCCGCGCCTTCATCGTAATACCAGTCGGCCAGCGAAGTAGAGTCCTCGGTACCGTACCGGAGCTTTCCGCGGTCATAACCCGACGCCGGGAAGAACCGCCCGTCGCGTGCGAACCGGGCCCGGTTGGTGATCACGAACATCGAATCGAACCGGCCGTCATCCCGGTTCAGGATCGTGACCGGCCGATGATAGAAGCGGCCGTAATCGTCTCCCGTCACCGAGTCACGCAGTGAAGCATAGGGATTGTACTCCGGGAGGATGCGGAGCGAGCCGCTGTCGGGGGCCGCCAGGTCGGCCAGGAATTCAAACCCGATCTCACTCTCCACCTTAGTGTGCGGCAGCCGATGCTGCCCCACCAGCGGCCGATAAGTGTCGATTGCGATCTGCACCCCGAGTGAATCCCAGGGGAACGCGCGCCCCGCCTTCCCGATCTCCGTCGCCAGATAGACGTACGACTCATCATACCCCACTACCACTGGATTCCCGCTTTCGCGGGAATGACGGCTCCGTGCACCCCCACGTCCCCGGTCCCACGACCCGCGACCCACGACCCCCGTCCCACGACCCCCGTCCCACGTCCCGCGACCCCCGTCCCACGACCCACGCACCCCTCCCAGCACCGGCGCCTCGCCCACCCGACCGGCATACTCCCCCATGATCCCATAGTTCTGCTCGGCGTCCATCATGTTGTGCCAGAGCCGGGTGTTCTCAGGCGGGATTTCGAAATCGATTACGATCCAGTTCTTCTTGAACCACTCATCCAGCCACGAGAAGATGACTCCGCCCGCGGCACCGGCTTCGCGAATTTCGCGCGTCAGCCGCGCGTCGATCCGTGCCATCTCGCGTTCGTCGTGGCCGCCGTGATTCCATCCCTGCGGCTGCAGATGTGCGATCCCTCGGCTCGACGGCACCCCATATTCGGCGATGACGACCGGCATGCCGTGATGGTGCGCAATCAGATCGCGGAGATAGCCGAAGTAGTTGGAACGGCCCTCGCTCGAACTGGCGTGCTGGTAGGCCGTGTCGTTGATCATGAAGTCGGGGTAGTACGGATACGCGTGGTACGCCGCGAACCACCCGGCCGGGTTTGCCGCTGTCGAATGCACCAGCTCGGCATCGAGTGACACCGCATCATTTTCGTACTCCAGCCGCGGGGCCTCGAATGGCCGGCCCACTCGCCGGCGCCACTCGCGCTCCTCAGCGACGGTGCTTTCACTGGGATGATGCAGCGGATCGAGCGTAGGCCAGTTGGTATAGGCGATGGGCCGGAGCGCGTTGTAGCGGTCAACCTCGTAACTCAGCAGATAATCACACTGCGTTGCCATCCAGCGATCGAGCGCGGTGGCGCTGTCGGCCGCCAGGTAGCGACCACGATACGAGCCGGTGCCCGGGTGCGAGGCATCGTACGCCTTCACGGCGTATGGTTCCCACTCGCGGCCAATGATGTATCCCAGCGTCCAGCGCGACACATCGGCGTCGTAGCGGCCCGACGCATGACCGGGCCGCGGCGCTATCTCGGCGGCACCGTGGATCAGATCGACTACCCGCCGCATCTCCGCTCGGAATTCTCCTACCCATGCCGAGTCGTCAAAGTCGTCGTTCGGCGGAAGCTCGGTCCAGACGCCATGCAGCAGCCAGAGCTGCGCATCGGGGTGCTGCAGATTCCAGCCGCGGAGCGCGCGGTAGAACTCGGGCGGGAGAATGGTGTAGACCCTGAGCGTGTTCGCGTGCATCGTGGCCAGCGTATCGAGCCAGCCGGCGTAGAGCGCCGAGTCGGTGGGGAACTGCGAAGGAAAGCGGCCGGGGAGCGCGACACCGAGGTTCACGCCCTTGATGTAGAACGGTTGCCACCCGTCCGCGGTCCGCACTTCGAACCGGCTTCCCTCGGTGCGCGACACGAGCTGGAGCGAATCAGGGCGAACCGGCGGAGTCAGCGGAGCGCGATTCCAATCGGGGTTCAGCCGATCGAGCAGGGCGCGAGCGTCGGCGGCGTTGGGATCGAGCGCCAGCGCGTGCCGCGCCAGGGCCTTTGCGCTATCGGCCCGGCCGAGCCGGAGCGCCGCCAGAGCCCGCCCGGTCCAGAGATCTGCCCGGCTGGAGTCGTGGGCCAGTGCATTTCGGAAGAGCGAATCTGCCACCGCCGGCCGGTGCTGCCTCAGCGCAACGTAGGCCAGTCCCGCCCGGGCATCGGCGTTCCCGGGGCAGAGTGCCAGCGCCCGGGCAAAGTGGTCGTGCGCCAGAGCGAGCGAATCCTGCCGGTAAGCGGTCCATCCCGAGTCCGAGGCCGCACCCGACTGGCCCCTGGCCTCCGCCGGGCAGGGCGTCTGCGCCGGAAGGGCGCGCACCGGGGTCACGGCACCGAGCAATGCCAGGGTGCGGCAGACCGCCGCGAGGCGGTGTATTCTTATCCTCATGACCGGCGGAATATGCCCCCCGAATCCCGAGAATGCCTCCCCCGACATCGCGCGGGTAGGCCGTGAGCTGGTGGATACCTTTGGCAAGGGCTGGAGCAAAGGGAATACCGACATGATCATGTCGGTCTTTTCACCCGAGGCGGTATTCATCGAAACCCCCTTCAGCTCGCCGCTTCAGGGGACCCAGGCGATCCGGGAATACTGGCGGGAAGTCCCCTACAACCAGTCGGAAATCACCTTCAGCTCCGGCGAGATCTTCGTCGTGGGGCCCTGGTTTTCGGCCGAGTTCAAGTGCGTATTCCGTCGGCGCCGAACCGGGGAGTGGGTCGACGCCCGGGGAGCGTTCTTCTGTGAAACGGATGGCGAGAAGATCACCGAGATGCGGATGTACTGGCACCGCTGGAACGGTGGTCGAGAGACGTCAAAGAGCTGATCCGCCGTCCTGGACGGGGGACGCCCCCGGCTGGAACCACCCGGCCCACCTGATTGTTTTGCAACATCTTATGGTCTGGCACGGGCCTCGCATCCGGTTCGCTTGCCGTTCTCTACCTGCCGGCGCAGCCGTTGCGACCTCAATAGCAGTGGAGGTTCCATGTTTCCCGCCTTGATCATCGCCGCCAGCCTGCTCGCGACGCCCGGGGTCACTCCGGCCGTTGCCGCAAGCGATCCCGATCCAGCAGTTCGCCTCTGGCTCAACAACGATCGGAGTTTTGAAGCGGGCGACCGGGCCAAAGTCCAGGTCCAGACGCGGGACGACGGTTACCTCGTGGTCTTCCAGGTGGACATCGACGGCCACCTCCGAGTGCTGTTCCCGCTCGATCCGGGCGACGACAACTACGTTCGCGGCGGTCACCGCTACGCGCTCAAGGGCCGGGGCGGGCGCGAAGCGTTCTCAGCGGAGCAGGGCAGCGGACGTGGTTGGGTCTACGCCGCGGTGTCTCGGCTCCCCTTCCGGTTCGATGATTACGTGCGGGGCGATCACTGGGATTACGGTGCGTTCCCGGAGCAGCTTCCCGAGCAGCCGGAAGACCAGCTCAACGAACTGGCCCAGCGAATCGCCACCGATCGCTTCGACTACGACATCCTGAGCTACGACGTCTATCAGCCGACGGTAGCGAGCTATGGTGCGGCCAGCACCACCGTTTACAGCAGCTACTACCCGTCGTATTACGACCCGTTCTGGCCCACCTGCCTGGGGTGCTACGGCTCGGGGCTGACGGTGTCGATCGGGTTCGGCCGGCGCTATCCCTATTACTGGTATGATCCGGCGTTCATCGGCCCGTACGTTTACGATCCGTTCTACTACTACCCGTACCGGTACTATCCGTATTACTACCGCCCGGCACGGTACTACTACTACCCGCCGGCCTACCGGTATCCGTACGCCAGCTACGGTCCCCGGTACGGGCATCCGTCATCGGTCTGGACCTTCAAGTCGATCGACCGCGCCACCTCCGGCATCGGTGTGGATTATCGAGACCGCCGGTACCTGGCGCCGCGCACGGTGCGCTCCACGGTTACCACTCCGAGCCGCCGTCGGCTCGAGCCGACTGAAGTTCGTACCTCGCCGGCCCCGCGCACGGTGAACGCACCGCGCACAGTCGATGCGCCGCGGACGGTCAACGCTCCGCGAGAGCAGGTCGAGCCCCGGCGCCGCACCAGTGGTGAGCAGGTTTCGCCCAGCCGGCGCGAAGCTCAGCCGCAGGTGCGCGAGGTCCGCCCCGAGACGCGGTCCGAGGCGCGAGACGATTCACCGCGCCGGGCCGCTCCGGAGCGCGAGCGCAACGACCAGCCGCGGGCGGAACCGGTTCGGCCGGAGTATCGCCCCGAGCCCAGCCGCCAGGCGGCGCCTGAGCGGCGGCCCGCCGCCGAGCCGAGCTCGCGCCCGGCACCTCGGATGGAGCCGTCCCGCCCCGCGTCCCGGCCCGAACCGGCGCGGGTAAGCGCGCCACCACAGCGTTCGTCGCCCCCGCCGCGGGCGGCGCCGTCCCGCGGTGGCGGTGGCGGCGGCAGTGCACCGGCTCGCGGTGGTGGCGGCCGCCGGCGGCCCTGAACCGCGATGCAACAACGCCCCTCCGAGCCGTGACTCGGAGGGGCGTTCTGCTGCCGGCCCGCGACGGTCAGCTCTTGGTTGCGGCGTGCCGCCGCGCGTAGTCGACGCCCCACTGCAGATATTCGGGGCTCCGCAATCCTACCCGCATCCCTTCGCGCATCGCCTGCTCTTCGGACATTCCCTGATCCAGCATGAAATGCGCAATGAGCGCCCCGCCCACCCGGTTGGCGCTGCCGCAATGAAAGAAGATCGGTTCCCCGCTATGCTGGCGCAGAACGTTGAGGATCCGGTCCATCGTGTCGTCATTGAGGGTGGCCGAAGACACCGGCACGTTGACGTATTCCATTCCGTGCGAGCGCACCTCAGCCGGTTCATCGGTCAGTGGACGCGGCTCCATCGGGTCGCGAATGTCGAGCACCAGTTTGACGCCCGCCTCGCTGAGCGCCTGGAGCTGGGCGGCGGTGGGCTGGCCACCGGTAATCACGTTGTTGATCGGCTCACAGGCGTTCACGATGCCTGCGGCGCCTTCGAGAGGAGTTGTCATCGGTCGCTCCGGACGGTGGACGCCGGGAGTCTAACCCCGCAACCGGCGGGCGGACCAGAGGCCGGTGCGTGGCTCGCTTGGGCAGACCGCGGTACATTCCGGCATGCTCCGGCTGGCCATCGCACAAATGAGACCCCAAAAAGGGGCCTATCGGGAGAATCTCGCCCGGCTCGGCACGCTGCTGGGGGAGTTCGCCGCCAGCGCCGAGCCGCCCGATCTGGTGCTCCTCCCGGAGAGCGCCCTCACCGGCTACTTCCTCGAAGGCGGCGTCCGCGAGCTGGCCATGGACGCCGACCAGCTTTTCGACGATCTCGCGCGGGTTCACGCCGATTCCGGTGCCGCCCCAATCGACATCGCACTGGGCTTCTACGAGGTCTGGCAGAACCGTCTCTACAACTCGGCGATCTACGCGGAACTGGGCGGCGCCAACGCCGGCATCCGGCACATTCATCGGAAAATCTTTCTCCCCACCTACGGTGTCTTCGACGAAGAGCGGTTCGTCGAAGCTGGCCGCAGCATCCAGGCGTTCGATACTCGCTGGGGTCGCGCCGCGCTGCTGATCTGCGAAGACGTCTGGCATTCGCTGACGCCAACGATCGCCGCGCTGGACGGCGCCCAGGTGATGCTGGTGCCGAGCGCCAGCCCGGCGCGCGGAGTGCTGTGCGAGGATGGCCGCCGGCCTTCCAGTCTGAGCCGCTGGGAGATGCTGTCGCAGGATCTGGCCGGCGAGCACGGGGTCTATTTCGCGCTGGCGCAGCTGGTCGGTTTCGAAGGCGGCAAGGGATTCGTGGGTGGTTCCCTCCTGGCCGGGCCGCGGGGTGATCTCCTGGCCGAGGCGCCGGTGTTCGGCGAGTCGGTGATTCAGGCGGTGCTCGATTTCGAGGAGATCACCCGCGCCCGTGCCGATCTGCCGCTCCTGGCCGATCTCGAGATGCGGCTGCCGCACTTGCTGGGGAGTTTGCATCGGGCGAGGACGGGAAGAAGGGAAGACGGGAAGGCGGGAAGACGGACGGACGGGCGGACGGACGGACAGGAGGACGAAAGTAGAGTCGCTCTTGCTCCGGGTCCTGCGCGGTTTCATCCGGGTGTCGATCCGCTTGCGATCGATGCCGGGCTGACCCGGCGGTGGCTGGTGGAATTTCTGCGCGATGAAGTGAAGCGGCGCCGCGGATTTGGGAAAGTCGTGCTGGGACTTTCCGGCGGAGTGGACAGTTCACTGGTAGCAACACTCGCGGCCGAAGCGCTCGGGCCGGAGCAGGTGGTGGGCGTGCGGATGCCGTACCGGACGTCGAGCCCGGAGAGTCTGGCGCACGCGCAGCTGGTGGCCGACCGGTTGGGCATCGAGTGCCGCACCATCGATATCACCGCGGGCGTGGATGGAATCGCCGGTGAAATCGGCGAGGTATCGCCCGGACGAATGGGCAACATTATGGCGCGGATGCGAATGATCGTTCTGTTCGATCTTTCCGCCGCGCTCGATGCGCTGCCGCTCGGCACCGGCAACAAGACCGAGCGGCTCTTCGGCTACTTCACCTGGCACGCCGACGATTCACCGCCGGTCAACCCGATCGGCGACCTGTTCAAGACCCAGGTGTGGCAGCTGGCCAAGGCCGTTGGTGTGCCCGAGGAGATCATCTCCAAACCCGCCAGCGCCGACCTGATCCGGGGCCAGACCGACGAGGGCGACTTCGGGATCTCCTATGCCAGAGCCGACGTGATTCTCCACTGGCTGCTGCTGGGATATCGGCCGGAGGAGATCGCCGCGCTGGGTTACACGCCCGAGGAGATCGGGCTCGTGCGCCGCCGCCTCGACAGCACCCACTGGAAACGCCGCCTCCCCACCGTCGCCATGCTTAGCCAGACGGCGATCGGGGAGTACTATTTGAGGCCGGTGGACTACTGAGTCGTGGGTCATGGGTCATGAGTCATGCGATCCGTGCACCAGGACTCATGGGTCACTTCCCGCGACCCGCGACCCGCGACCCGCGAACCACGACCCGCGACCCACGACCCACGACCCACGACCCATGACCCCTGACTCCCACCCGATGTCCTTCTCCCGCGCGGAGCTCACCTCGTTCGTGATGCCGCATCAGCAGAACGTGCTCGGCGATCTCTTCGGCGGGGATCTCATGGCGATGGTCGATCAGGCGGCTGCGGTGGCGGCGATGCGGCACGCCGGCGGCCCCGCGGTGACTGCGGCGATTGACCGGATGGATTTTCGCGAGCGGATTCCGGTGGGATCGCTGGTTACCTGTGCGGCATCGGTGGATTATGTCGGCACCAGCTCGATGTACATCACGGTCCAGGTATACGCTGAGGTGATCAGCACCGGCGAGCGGCGCAACACCCACACCGCCAACGTGGTGTTCGTCGCGATCGATCAGGCGGGGAAACCCAAACGGGTGCCGAGACTCCTGCCGGAGACACCGGAGGAGCTGGAGCGGTATGAGGCGGCCCAGCGCCGGCGGGAACAGTTCCGCAAGCCATGACCGCCGGCCTCCCTGGTCGCACCGTTCTGGTATTGAGCGGTGGTGGTGCCAAGGCGATGGCTCACCTGGGCGCCGTGGCGGTGCTGGCCAAAGCGGGAGTGACGCCGAGCCACATCGTCGCTACGTCGATGGGTGCCGTGCTGGGCGCGGGTATCGCATCGGGTCTCTCATCGGACGAGCTGCGGAATCGGACCGCCGGAATCACCCGCCGCGACGTGGCGGTACCGCTCCGGCTCGCGGCGGTGCGGGGGTTGCTGCTCCCATCGCTGCTCCGGAGCCAACCGCTGGAGCGCACCATTGCCGCTCTGGTGCCGGCGCGCCGGTTCGACCAGCTCCGGATTCCGCTGACGGTCACGGCGGTTGAGCGAGAGACCGGTGCGGTAGTGCGGTTTGGCGCCGGCGGTCGAGACGCACCTCTCCTCGATGTGCTCTACGCCGCCTGCGCGCTGCCGGTGATGTACCCCCCGGGCCGGATCGGTGGACGCGAGTATGTTGACGGTGGACTGCGGAGCCCCCTTCCGCTCGCTCAGGCCGCTGAGCTTGGTGCCGATCTGGTGATCGCGGTGGACGCGGGGCCCGGGTTCGAAGAAGCCGGCGAAGCAACGCCGCCCAGGACGCGGCTGCCGCCACTGGTCGAAGCGCACAACGACGCGGTGGGCACCATGATGGCAGCGCTTGCCGCGGAGCAGTTGGCGCGCTGGCGGCTGGAGCCCGGCCGTCCTCCTCTGCTCTATGTCCGGCCGCGAGTGGAGCGGCACGCCACCTTCCGGGTCGACCGTCTGGCCGAATACTTCGCGGAGGGGGAGCGGGCCATGACCGAGGCGCTGGCCAATTGGCGCACTTGACCTCGGTTGGGGCCGGGGCAGATTCACAATGGCAACAGATCGGGGAGCACAATGCGGGCTGCTGACGTGATGGTGAAAGATCCCCATGTGGCGGTAGCCAGTGCGACGGCGACCGAAGTGGCGATCATGTTCCGGGACCGCAACATCTCGGTGGTCCCGGTGGTCGATGATCACCGGACCCGCCGCTTTCTCGGCACCGTGAGCGACCGTGACATCGTGACCCGCTGCATCGCCGCGGCGAGCCACCCGATGCACACCCGGGCCGACAGCGTGATGGGCCCTCAATCGGCCACGGTGACGCCCGACCAGGAGCTGGACGGGTTCGAGCTCCGGCTCGACCAGCAGCCCAACGAGTCACATCTGCGGCCAACGATCACGGTGCTGGATGAAGCGGGGGCGGTGGTAGGGTTCATCAGTCATCCCGAACAGATTCCAGGCATCAGGATCGTTCGAGGGTGAGCCGTGGTTGAACTGCGGCTCTTTACGCGGGAAGCAGCCGAACGAACTCTGCCGCTGGTGAGCCGGATCGTGGCAGACTTGCAGGAGGCATACCCGGCCTGGCGCGAAGCGGTGGGCCGATTTGAAATGCTGAGCGGATCGGTCCGGGCCGACCGCGGCGAAACCGAGGATCTGGTCGCCGCGCAGGCAGAAGTGACTCGCCAGGCCGCCCGCATCAATGATTTTCTCCGAGAGCTGGAAGCGATCGGCTGCCTCTTCAAGGGATTCGAGGCGGGCCTGGTGGATTACTATTCGCTGCACGACGACCGGCCGGTGTTCCTCTGCTGGCGGCTGGGCGAGGAGCGCATCACCCACTGGCATGAACTGGACGCCGGTTATGCCGGACGCCAGCCAATCGACGCCGCCATTCTCTCGGAGACAACCCGCTGATGCCCATCTGGCTTCTGCTGCACCTGCTCGGGTTCACGCTGTGGCTGGGCGGCGGATTCGCCGCGATGATCATGGGAATCGCCGCCAAGAAGGAGCCGCGTGAGCGGCTCCCGCTGATCGTCCATTACCAGGCGCTGGTTCACAAGGCGGCGATCGGCCCCGGCGCCATCCTCACCGTTCTCTCCGGCATCATCCTCACCTTCCGTCTTTCGTCGGCCTATTACGCCGGCGCCAACCTCTGGCTCATCATCATGCAGGGCGGCGGCCTGATCGCGGCGCTGCTGGTGCTCTTCATCGCGATG